>JAYVWH010000001.1:0-4607 GCA_043786265.1 Kofleriaceae bacterium
TCGATGACACACGACAGGAACACGAGGAACGCGCCCCAGATCAGGCACCCCTGTGACGGCATCGCCGTCAGGACGCATCCGGCAAGACCGATCAACGCGACGATATAGCTGACCTGATTCGCCGTGATCGGCGTGTGCAGCAGCAGCACCGTGAGCGGACGCGATAGCGGACGGTAGACGTACTTGCTGACCGGGCTGTCCTCGGTCGCCTTGACGAGCAGCTGCAGCAGCATCTTCGCAGCCGCCTTCTGCTCGCCCGGCGTCGTCGCGGGGTGCCGCGCGATGTCACCGTGCTCCACGCGGGTGGCATCGATCGACTCCGCGTCGCCTTCGGCGTCGCTGCGCGGACCGGCAGAGCCGGTCCGTGCGGTCCACGCTGTTGCGAGGCTGGTATCGGCCGTGGTCGGTGACGCCGTGATCGCCGCGATCGCCTCTCGCGCGGAGTCCCCGGTGGCTAGCATCGCACCGCCGAACGACCCGTCGGGGCTAATTGCCACACGGCGCGCGCCCGAGGCGGCGAGCAGCGGCTTGACCAATGGCATGTGCACGAGCTGGTCACCGGCGCGGATCACGAGCAGCTCGGCATCACCGCGCTCGGCGTCCCAGGCGGCGAGCCGGGCGAGCGCGTCGTCTCCGTCGACGACGTGGACGCGGCGGGCGCCCGCCTTCACCGCGACGCGACGGCCGCGCTCGACGAGGGACAGGCCGAGGATCTTGGTGTTCGCGTGCGGCGAGCTCGCGAGGATGACCGCGTCGAACATGACGCCTAGACAGACTGAGCGAGGACAGCCTCGGCGCGTGCGAGGTCGGCGTGGTCGTCGATCTCGAGGACCTGGCAATCGTCGACCTTGACGATTCCGAACGGGACCTCGTTGCGCTGGCTGAGGCGGTGATACGCGTGGTCGTAGTACTCGTGTGTCAGATTCTCGGCAGGGAATTTCCCTAGTTCACGAAACACGGCGGCACCGGCAGCGGCGGAGAGCTTGGTGACACCGATGTATTCGCCCACACACTTCGTCGGATCGAGCTTCTTGTCGAGGGCCCAGACACGGCCCTCGCGCATCTCGACCTTCATCGCGTCATCGTCGAGCTCGGCACTCGTGTCGGTCGCGAGCATCGCCTCGCCGGGATCGGCGACCATGCGCGGTAGGATCTTGTCATCGAGGATGACGTCGCCGTCGAGCTGCAGAAACGCGTGCCCGCGCAGGTGAGGCTCGGCGACCAGCATCGAGTAGAAGTTGCCCCACGGGGGCTCGAACTTCTCGTTGAGGACGATCTTGCAGTGGAAGCCGCCCTCGGCGAGCCGCGCCCTGAGCTGGTCGATCCGGTAGCCACCGACGACGATAACGTCCTCGCTGGGGATACCCGCGGCCGCAAGCCAGTCGAGCTGGCGGAACAACAGCGACCGGCCGAGCACCGGGACGAGGACCTTGGGTTGGTCGTCGGTCAGCGGCGCGAGGCGGGATCCGACCCCGGCAGCAAGAATCACAGCTTTCATCAGGGGTGGCGGACATTACCCGAACAGGTGTTCGAGTCAACGACGGTTCCTTTGCGTGGCGATGCGGTGAATTGTTGACTATGGAGCGCGTAAGTGATTGATTCCCTGCCGGGTGCGACAGTTGCAGTCCTTTCGGGTGATGTCCGTTTCTCATGCGATCGTGATTGCCACGCGCTTCGCGCTCGAAGCTGGCAACACGCTGTCGCAATCTGCAGTGGCATCCATTCGGGTGACGCTCGAGCGCCTCGCCGCCGTCGGTGTCCGCAAGGTCGCCGTCGTCGATGGTCGGCATGCCGACGCATTGCGCGAGCAGCTCGCTCTGCACGAGCTTCCCGAGCTCACGGTTGAAGTCCTCGCGAACCTGAGCTGGAAGGCGCTGTCCGGCTCGGCCGTCCTCGTCGCCCGCTCGTGGATCGAGACCAGCGAGCGCTGTGTCGTCGTTCGCGGTGACCGCCCGCTCGCACTCGACCAGCTTCGTGCCCTCGTCGAGCTCGGTGCCGCCGAGGATGTCGACGCGGCCGTCGCGATCGCGCCCGCCGAATCCACCGAGCGTGGCGCCGATGCGCGTGTCGAAGTCATCCGCGAGGACGATACCGGCGCGATCACCGTCGCCAATATCGGCGAGGATCTCGACGCTGCGAGCGTGTTCACCGGTCACGCGATCGTCACGCCGCGAATCCTCGCGCACCTCGAGTTGCTGTCGAACCCGACGCTCGAGCAAGGTTTGCTCGCGATCGCTCGCAGCGGCCGGGTCGTCGCCCTCGAGACGGAATGGGCATGGGCCGCGCACAACCGGATCGACATCGCGGACAAGGTCCACGCGTTGCTCGAGACCAAGCGCCACGCGCACTACACCTTGCTCAACCCGGGCCCGGTCAACACGACCTGCAAGGTCAAGAGCGCGCTCGTCCACCACGATGTCTGTCACCGCGATTCGATCTTCAGCGAGCTGATGGTGTCGATGACCGGAAAGCTGCGCCGCATCTTCCGTGCATCGCCGCAGCACACCGTGGTCGCGATCACGGGCAGCGGCACCTCGGCGATGGAGGCAGCGCTCGCCTCGACAGTTCCGCCCGAGAAGAAGATCCTGATCGTCGACAACGGGGCATTCGGCGCCCGGCTCGTCGAGGTCGCTACGGTTCACGAGATGGACATCGTCCACCTCCGCTACGAGTGGGGCGAGGTTGTCGTTCCCGCGGACATCGAGCGCGCGCTCGAGACGTACCCCGACATCGCCGTCGTCGCGATGATCCACCACGAGACCTCGGTGGGCTTGCTCAATCCGGTGCGCGAGATCGGTGCGATCTGCCGCCGCTTCGACGCGCTCCTGATCGTCGATGCAGTTTCGTCCCTCGGCGCCGAGGACGTGGACGTCGTCCGCGACAACATCGACATCTGCTACGCGAGCGCGAACAAGTGCCTCCACGCCGTGAGCGGCGCCGCGATGGTGTGCGTCGCTCCCCACGTGTGGCGTCGCATCGAGCACCTTGCCCCGCGCGCGTACTACCTCGACCTGCGCCGCTACCGCCGGTACATGGATGACCTCGCGCAGACTCCGTTCACCCCGGCGGTCTCGACGTACTTCGCGCTCGACGCGGCGTGCGACGAGTTCCTGGCCGACGGCCACGCGGCTCGCTTCGAGATGTACCGCGACCGCAACCGCCGCCTGCGCGCAGGACTGGCGGCCCTCGGCATGCACTCGTTCACCAACAACGGCGCCGAGTCGCACTCGATCGTCACCGCTCGCCTGCCCGAGGGCGTGCGCTACGAGGCGCTCTATGACGCCGTCAAGGCGAGAGGCATCGTGCTCTACGGCTGCAAGGGCGTCCTCGCCGATCGCTACATGCAGATCGCGAACATGGGCCACCTCGAGGACAACGCGATCGAGGTCTTGCTCGAGGTCCTCCACGAAGAGATCACGCGCCTCCGCGCCGCCCGTGCCGTCGCCGAGCCGCGCACGACGACCTCCGAGCGCCACGCCGGCTGAGCCCCGCTAACCAGGGCTTGCGCTGCCGGAGTCTCTGGGGCAGGTTCTGCGCCAATGGCTCTTCAGAAAGCGGTCACCGTCCGTCCGGCCGAAGGTAAGCTCGGCATTCTTCTTCCCGGCATGGGCGCGGTCGCGACCACGTTCATCGCGGGTGTGCAGGCGATCCGTCGCGGCATCGGCAAGCCGATCGGTTCGCTGACCCAGATGGGCCGCATTCGCCTCGGCAAGCGCACCGACAACAACTCGCCCTTGATCAGCGACTACGTCTCGCTCGCGAAGCTCGACGACATCGTGTTCGGCGGCTGGGACATCTTCGAGGACAACGCCTACCAGGCGGCGGTTCGCGCCGGTGTCCTCGACACGCGTCTGCTCGACCAGCTCAAGCCCGAGCTCGAAGCGATCAAGCCGATGACCGCGGTGTTCGAGCAGAAGTACGTCAAGAAGCTCGACGGCCCGAACGTCAAGAAGGGCACGAGCAAGCTCGACCTCGCCAACCAGGTGATGGCTGACATCAAGAACTTCAAGGAGACCCACAAGTGCGACCGCCTGGTCGCCGTGTGGTGCGGCTCGACCGAGGTCTATCGCACGCCGGGTGACGTTCACTCGTCGCTCGCGAAGTTCGAGGCGGGCCTCGCGGCGTCCGACGAGAACATCGCGCCATCGCAGATCTACGCTTACGCATGTCTGAAGATGAGCGTGCCGTACGCCAACGGCGCGCCGAACCTGTCGATCGATACGCCAGCGCTCCTCGAGCTCGCGCGCAAGCAGGGGATGCCAGTCACCGGCAAGGACTTCAAGACCGGCCAGACGCTGATGAAGACCATCCTCGCGCCCGGCTTCAAGGCGCGCATGCTCGGCCTCGAGGGCTGGTACTCGACCAACATCCTCGGCAACCGCGACGGTGAAGTTCTCGACGATCCCGAGAGCTTCAAGAGCAAGGAAGTCTCCAAGCTCGGCGTGATCGATCACATCCTGCAGCCCGAGCTGTACCCCGACCTTTACGGGAACATCAGCCACGTCGTGCGCATCAACTACTACCCGCCGCGCGGCGACAACAAGGAAGGCTGGGACAACATCGACATCGTCGGTTGGCTCGGCTACCCGATGCAGATCAAGGTCAAC
>JAYVWH010000002.1:0-5115 GCA_043786265.1 Kofleriaceae bacterium
GACCGCCGACTTGGTCAAGCACAGGGCATCCAACCGTCGCCGTGCGCAGGCCGACTTCGGGATCGCTGTGATCGCCTACTTCAACAACAACCTGGTCACCGCGCAGCGGACACTCGACCTCGTCATCGACGAGGATCCCACGATCGTCAACGCGTACATGTTCGCATCGGAGCTCGCGAAGGAGAAGGACAAGAAGCGGGCGTTTGGTTACGCAAAAAGCGCGGCCCAGTACAACCCGGACTATCCGGGCGCGTGGTTGCTCCTGGGCCACCTCGCATACGATCTCAAGGACAAGCGGCAGCTCGTCGATGCGATCGCGCGGCTGACCCAGATCGCGCCGAACGGCGACGAGATCAAAGAGCTGCAGAAGCTGCGGGCGGGCCGCTAGTGACCCTCTCTGCTTGGCGGCCTTGGCGTCTTGGCGGCCCCTCCATCTGACGCTCGCCCAGTTGAGCTCGACGCAGGAGGACGCACGGGACAGTCTCCGCTACGGAGCGGGCGCGGCGGGCGGCGGGGTGGGCGCGGACGGATCCTCGACGGTCACACCGAGCGCTCCGCAGGTCTTGATGAGATCAGCGCGCGCCGACTTCTCGATCGCACGGATCCAGCGCTTCGCGAGCGTCGTGTCCTTCGAGTTGCACGCCGCGAGGGTGCAGGCCGTGAGGCGCTGCGAGTTGAACATCGTGTTGGACTTGCAGGCCTTGTTCGCCTTGGTGAAGTCACCGGCGGCGACGAGGTCCTCGATCGACTTCGCCGTCTCGGGCTCCTTGGGCTTGTCGGTGGGATCCTTGGGCTTGCCGGTGGGATCCTTGGGCTTGTCGATCGGATCCTTGTGCTTCTCGACAGCCGCGTCGGGACGAACCATCGCGACCTGAACGGCGGCGTCGATCGGTGCAATGGCCACGCTAGGTGCATCGACGGGCACCACAGCGACCTCGGGCGCATCGACGGGCACCGCGGCGACCTCGGTCGCATCCGGCGTCTGCTCGACGACCACGGCTGCATCGGCGACGACGGCAGGCTGCATCACTTGCGCATCGGCAACCACCGCGACCTGCGGCGCGCGGGCGGCGGGCTTGTCCTTGCTCTTGACCGCGAACAGGATTGCGATCACGAGGATCGCACCGGCCGCGAGGCCAACGGGGAGGATCCAGCCTGGACGAGCAGGCGTCCGGCGATCGCTATCGTCATCGTCGACTTCGGTCGCGACCGCACCACGCGGGGTGGCGGCGCGCACCGCGCGACCCTCGGACGCGGGCGGTGCTTCGCGGCCCTTGTCCTTCGCGTCGGCCTTGGACTTCGCGTCGGCCTTGGACTTGGTGTCCTTGGTGCCCTTGGTGTCCTTGGTCTCGGTCTTCGCGTCTGTCTTTGAATCCGTCTTCGCGTCGGTCTTCGCGTCTGTCTTTGAATCCGTCTTCGCGTCGGTCTTCGCGTCGGTCTTCGCGTCGGTCTTCGCGTCGGTCTTCGCGTCGGTCTTCGCGTCGGTCTTCGCGGTCTTCGCGTCATCGGCCTTCGCATCGGTAGTGGCGCTGGCATCGCTCTTGGCGGCCTCGACGGTGGCGGTATCTGCCTGGCTGGGCGCGTCGGTCCTGACGTCCGAGCCGGCAGCGCCCGCCGTTGTCGCGTCGGTCTTGACGTCCGCGCCGGCAGCGCCCGCCGTTGTCGCGTCCGTCGGAGGCTCGGTCCTCGCGGCACCGAGGTCGGTCCCATTCGTCGCGGCGGCATCGGTGGAGACCGGCTTCGTCTCGGTCGCCAGGTCGGTCCCGTTCGACGCCTTCGCCATCGCGGCCGAGGTCAGGGCGACGGCGTCGTCGATCGAAGGCTCGGCGACGGCCTCGAAGGTCGCGGTGCGCTTGCCGATGTCACCGCGCGCGGTCGACTCGCCTGTAGAAGCATCGCTGGGGTCGCCGCTGATAACCGTACTGTCGGCGGCAACGGTCGCCATCGCCGTGCCCATCGGAGGCGTCGAGGTGATGCCTGCCGTGCGAGTGGGCTCGGCGGCCTTGCCCGACACGTTGGTGATGAACGAGTAGGCGTTGTTCGTCGCGTTCAGCGTCTCGCGCTTGGTGCGCCCGCCTGCGGAGGCGGCGGCAGCCTCCGCGGCTGTCGGCGGTGTGGCCGGAGGCGGACGCGTCTCCTTCTTCTTGCGCGCCTGCGCGAGGATACGATCGCGAACCGCCGTGAAGTCTTCGCGCGTGGCCTCGACGCTGTCGCCGACCTGCGGCACGGGTGCTTCTGTGCTGGCACGCTTGCCAGTACCGAGGATCGCGGCGCGCATGAGCTCGGACGCGTTGCGCACGGTATCGAGCAGGGCGTCGATCGGATCGGCCGCGGGCGCGATTGCGAGGTCGGCGGGAACAGGCTCGCTCTTGATGACGAGCGGCTGATCGCTCGGGCCCATCACGGGGTCCGGCACGTTGCCAAACCACAGGCGCATCATGCGCGCGAGCTCCGCGGTCGACAGCTGGAAGCCGAGCTTGCTCGCGAGACCCTCGAGTGCGGCGAGCACCTCGTCCGCGTCCTTGTAGCGATCTTCTCGCTTCTTCGCGACCATGCGCTGGATCACGACGTCGAGCTCCGGCGGCACGTCATAGCGACGAGCAGAGGCGGGCGGGGCGTCCTCGTTCTCGACCGCCGCACGGGTCTTGGCGTCACCGCCGCGGTGATAGAGATCCTCGAGAGTGATCAGCTCCCAGAGCACGACTCCGAGCGAGAACAGATCGCTGCGGCGGTCGAGTGTCTCGCCGCGACATTGCTCCGGCGACCAGTAAGAGACCTTGGTCGCGGGCGTCGGCGCGTGCGAACGGCCGCGCGCCTTGGCGATACCGAAATCGACGAGCTTGACGATGCCCTCGCGCGAGACGAGGAGATTGGTCGGTGAGATGTCCGCGTGGACGATACCGAGCGGGGTACCGTCGAGACCCGCGCGCTCGTGGGCGTGGTGGAGACCGGCGACGGCGCCTGCCGCGATCGTGACGATCGAGCGGATCGGGACCTGGATCCTCTTCGACTTCGCGTGTTCGACAAGCGCTCGCAGCGTCTCGCCGTTGATGTACTCCATCGCGAAGAAGTAGGAACCGCCAAGCTTACCGACCTCGAACACCTGCGCGATGTTCGGGTGCTGTAGGCGTGCGGCGATCGCGGCTTCGTCGAGGAACGACTTCACCAGCTCGACGTTCTGGGTGGCTTTGCGCGGGATGCGCTTGACGACCACGAGTCGCTCGGCTGCATTGGCGCCCCCGGCTCCGGCCGACTTCGCCAAGAACAGCTCGGCAACGTCGCCATCGGCCAGCTTGCCAATGACTTCATAGTTCGTCGCGCCTTGAGAGTCCCCCACGGCTTAGGAGTGTAGCCGAGGTACGCACCACGCTCACGCCGCGGCCGGGTCGATTCGACCTCGCGCCTGTGTCGCGCGGCTGCTTGCCCGGCAGATCGCGGTCATTCGGTTATCCGTGGGTTAATGCAGACTTCCGCGACAGCGCTACACTGGGCGGCGTGAAGGTCGCTACCCGCATCACTGTCGCGACGGCGGTCGTCGTCGCGCTTGCCAGTGCGGCATACGCGTTCTTCGACATGAGGGGCCGCCGGGCGGAGCGCCTCGAGCAAATCGAACGCGAGGCGCGCTCGGTCGCAGTGACCCTGCGCATGAATCTCGAGACCCAGGGCTCGGCATTCCGGATCCCAAGCGACGCGCAGATCCGCGACCTCGAGAGTGCGAGCGGCGGGTGGCGCGTCAAGATCGTACCGCGTGCGCGCAAGGACGAGCCCGCCAGCGCCGAGCTCGGCGAGCGTGAGCTCGGTTGGCTCCGCGCCTTGCTCGAGCTTCCGGGTGGGAAGTTCGCGTTCGACGACGGCACTAACTTCAACTACGCCCTCGCGCTGCGCAGTCGGGACACCGACACCAACAAGATCACCACGCTCGGAATGCTCGAGCTGAGCAAGGAGGCCGACGTCCTGGGCGCGGACGATCTGATGCGCGCGCTCACGCTCGTGATGCTGATCGTCGTCGTCACCACGCTGATGGTCGGCGCGCTCGCGAGCCGGTTTGTCAGTCGTCCGATCACCAAGCTCCTCAGCGGTATCGACGACGTCGCCAAGGGAGACCTCTCGCACGTGATCCTGTCCGAGCGCGACGACGAGATCGGTCAGATCGCGACGCGCTTCAACGAGATGACGTTCTCGCTGCGCGAGTCACGCGGTGAGACGCAGCGCCAGAACGAGGCGAAGCTCGCCCTCGAACAGCGGCTCGGTCAGACGGAGAAACTCGCCACGATAGGTCAGCTCGCCGCCGAGATTGCACACGAGGTCGGCACGCCGCTCAACGTGATCGCCGGGCGTGCAAAGTCCATCCAGCGCAAGTCCAAGGACTCCGAGGCGGTCGAGAAGAACGCCGCGATCGTCGCCGAACAGACCGCCCGCATCACGCGCATCATCCAGCGCCTGCTCGACTTCACGCGTCGCAAGGTCGGCACCACGGGCAAAGCCGAGATCAACATCAACGAGCTGTCGCTCACCACCATGGAGCTGCTCGCAGGTCAGTTCTCGGCAGCAAAGGTCAAGACCCGGCTCGACCGCGGCGACGCGCTACCAAAGGTTGCCGGTGACGCAGATCGCCTTCAGCAGGTGTTGATCAACTTGCTGCTCAACGCCGTGCAGGCGATGCCCGAGGGAGGGTCACTCGCCGTCGAGACCCGCCAGGTCAAGCGCACGAGACCGGGCCTCGAGGACGGCGCCGAGCAGGCGTTCATCGCGGTGTCGGTCAAGGACACGGGCGTCGGTGTCGCCGAAGACATCCGCGACAAGATCTTCGATCCGTTCTACACGACGAAGGAAGGTTCCGGCGGAACGGGCCTGGGGCTCGCCGTGTGCTCCGGTATCGTCAAGGAGCACGACGGCTGGATCGACGTCGAGTCCAACGGCGGAACTGGCACCGTGTTCCGCGTCTACCTGCCGGCGTAGGGCAGACTTGAATGCATACTTGGCCGTTCAGTGCCTGAGTATGCATTTAACTCTGACGGGTGCAGATCCTGAACTGCATGGTGGTCACGCCGCCCTCTTGGCGGCTTGGTGCGAACGCGTTGGAACTGGCGTAGCGGCGAGCTGAAGTGGTGGTCG
>JAYVWH010000003.1:0-1701 GCA_043786265.1 Kofleriaceae bacterium
TGATCGAGCTGCTTGCGATCGAACGTCGCATGCTCTGCCGTGCCTTGCACTTCGATCAGCTTGCCGGCTTCGTCGCCGACGACGTTCATGTCGACGTCGGCATTGGAGTCCTCGACGTACGGCAGGTCGAGCACGACCGCGCCACCGACGACGCCGACCGAGACTGCCGCGACCGGCGGCTTGAGCGCCTTCATATCGGGCAACAGCCCCTTCGCGACGAGACCCTTGATCGCGAGTGCGCACGCGACCCAAGCGCCGGTGACCGACGCCACGCGCGTGCCGCCATCGGCCGACAGCACGTCGCAGTCGACATTGATCGTTCGCTCGCCGAGGTGCGCGAGGTCGACCGCTGCACGGAGCGAGCGACCGATCAGCCGCTGGATCTCTTTGCCACGGCCACCGGGGTCGCGCTTCGACCGCGAGTGCGTCGAGCGCGGCAGCATCGCGTACTCCGCGGTCAGCCAGCCCTTACCCTTGCCAACCATCCAGGACGGCACACCTTTTTCGACGCTTGCGGCGCACAGCACCCACGTATCGCCGAGCTTGATGAGGGCGGACCCCTCCGCGTGCTTCTGAAAACCGGTGATGATCTCGAGCGGGCGGAGCTGGTCGGGGCGTCTTCCGTCAGGTCGCATCGCGCGGAGGCTACCCTGCAAGCCCCATCTGAGCGAAGCTCTGCGGCATGCGTTTGCTCGCGGCTGTCCTCGCGCTCGTTGTTGGTTGCAAGGACGGGTCGCGCCCGGTGAAGCCCGAGGTTGCCGCACGCGCTTTCGCCGACAATCTCGCGGCCGACATGGTTCCCGCGTGCGACGAGACGAAGGTCGCGGCGCGAGTCGAGATGACCGATACGCCGACCGCGGCGCGCCTGCTCTGTCAGTGGGTGCAGGGTGTGACCTCGTACACCGTGATCGGAGTCCGCACCATCGACGGCAAACCGCGTCCCGTCCTGCGCCGGCTACTGACCGACAAGCAGACGGGCGCGATGTTCGTCGCGTACGACGAGCTCGTTCTGGCGCCGAGCGCGAAGGCGAAGTCCAAGGAGCTCCGCCTCGTCGACGCGTTCTCGTTCCGGCAAGGCGTGCGGATCTCGGAGCTGCTCGCCACGAACGCGGGCCCCACCGCGCAGACCGATTACCTCGGCGCGTCGTCGTCACATCCCGAGGTGGTAGCCGCGCAGGACCTGCTGCGCGGCGGTGACCGCGACGGTGCGCTCAAAGCGATCGATGCGCTCGCACCGGCAATTCGCAAGGAGCGCGGGGTCCAGATGCTGCGCGTGCGCGTGGCGGTCGGCCTCGGTACCGATCCGTACAAGCAGGCCCTGGCCGAGCTCGCGCAGAGCCTCCCCGATGATCCGGCGATCGCGCTGATCGAGATCGATGGAGCCCTCGACAACGCCGACTTCGACGGCGCCCTGCGCTGGATCGACGTGCTCGAGAAGACGCTCGGTGTCGATGCCTTTCTCGAGTCGACACGCGTCGTCGCGCTGATTCGCAAGGGCGACCTCGATCAGGCGCTCGCGCGCGCGGATGCGGCGGTGAAGCTCGAGCCAACTCTTACCCGCGCGCTCGAGATCAAGATGGACGTGCTGATAGCCCGCAAACAATGGGCGGATGTCCTCATGGTGATGACCGAGCTGGAGACCCACCACGGTCAGAGCTTCGACGTGACCAAGCTACGCGCCGAGACGCGCCTGGCCGAGCT
>JAYVWH010000004.1:0-3927 GCA_043786265.1 Kofleriaceae bacterium
TCCATGTGAGCTCGCGTGACAGCGCGCGGTATTCGACGCTCGACAGGCCGAGGTCCATGTCGCACACATCACCGACGAGGACCTCGGCGCGAGCGGTCGCACCGAGGCTCGCGATCAACTGATCGGCGTCGGGGGCGAACTTGTCGCGCGCGAGGATGTAGAGCTTGGTCGCCGGCTCACTCGCGATCAGCTTGGCGATCATTCGCTTCGCCGTGAACGCCGGAAAGCCGGTGACGAGCGCGACCTCGGGGCCGTGCCCGCTGCTCGTGCGCGCGGGTGCGCCCGTCGCGCGCTTGGATGCGGGCGCCTTGATCGGGCCGTACTTTGCTTCGATCTCGCCGACCACACGGTCGACCTCGCGGGTGAGTGCTTCGCGATCGCCGGCATTTTCGATCACCCACGTGGCGACCTTCACCTTCTCGGCGAGCGGCAGCTGTGCGGCGATCCGCGCACGTGCCTCGTCCAGCGTGAGCTGGTCGCGCGCCATCACGCGCTGTTCCTGGACGCCTGGGGGCGCACTGACGACGACGAGTGCAGCGAGCGCGCTTTGCGTCCGGTTCTCGACGAGCAATGCGGCCTCGTAGAAGACGACCGCCGCGCCGGCGTCGGACCACTCGGCGACTGCTTGCGCACTGGCAGCAGCGATGCGCGGATGCGTGATCCGGCCCAGGTCCCGGCGGGCAGCCTCGTCTACAAACGCGATCGCCCCGAGCCGCTTGCGATCGAGCTGGCCGTCGGCGGTCAGGATCGCGGCGCCGAACCGAGCCACGAGCTCGGCAAGCGCGGGCTCACCAGGCTCGACCACCTTGCGTGCGAGCAGATCGGCATCGATCACGGCGGCACCCCGCTCGACGAGGAGCTTGGCAACCGCGCTCTTGCCCGACGCGATACCGCCCGTCAACCCGATCACGTGCGCCGTCACGTGCCCTGAGTTACCACGCGGGCTCAAGGCAAGGTAGCCTCACGTCGTGGTCGCGAAGCTGTTCCTCGTGCTGGTGCTCCTCGTCGGAGCGACACCGGCGCGCGCCGATCGGCGCGACTGGGTGGGGACCGCGACCTGCAGTGGATGTCATCCCAAGCAGCTCGCGGCGTGGCAGACCACGCGCCATGCACTGACGCGCGATCGGTTTCCGGGCAAGCCTGAAGCGCGCTGCCTGGGCTGCCACGGTACCGGCGAAGCGCCGGCCGGCCCCGCGATCGCGGTCGAAGTCGGCTGCGAGTCCTGTCATGGTGCGGGGGCCGCCTACGCGACCGACGATTTGATGCGGAACCGCGTTGCGTCTCAGGCCCTCGGCCTAGTCGATCTGTCGACACCCAAGCTTCGCGCCGCGCTGTGCAATGCCTGTCACTCGCGCATGACCTCCTCTCGCCCGTTCGATCCGACCGCCCCCGTCCATCCGGTGAAGCCATGAAAACCACTGCTCGCTTCATCACCTCGGCCGCCAAGCCCGCGCAGTTTCCAGCGCCGACCCTCCCCGAGCTCGCCGTCGTCGGCCGCAGTAACGTTGGCAAGTCGAGCCTCATCAACGCGCTGACCGGTCACGACGGCCTCGCGCGCACGTCGCGGACGCCCGGCCGGACTCGCCTGGTCAACTGGTTCGAGATCAACGGCAAGTTCCTCCTCGTCGACCTGCCGGGCTACGGCTACGCCGAGGTCAGCCGCGACATGCGTGAGAGCTGGCGACCGCTGATCGAGAACTATCTCAACGACCGCAAGAGCCTCGCGGGCGTGCTGCTGCTGATCGACGTCCGGCGCGGTCCGCAGGACGAAGAGCTCGATTTCGTGCCGTGGCTCGAGGCCAAAAACATCCCGATCGCGGTCGCGCTGACGAAGGCGGACAAGCTACCGAAGAACAAGCGCATGCTCGAGATCGCGAAGGCAAAGAAGGCGCTCGGGCTCAAGCGCGATCCGTATGCGGTCAGCGCCACCGACGGCGACGGGCTCGATCCGCTGTGGCGTGCGCTCGCAAAGATCATCGAGACGGCGAAGTGACCCAGGCGCCCGAGCTCGCCATCACACCAGCGACGCCGGACGACATCGCCGCGATCGACGACATCGAGAAGCACTCGTTCAAGTCGCCGTGGTCCCGGCAGACGTTCGAGGCGGAGCTGCTCCGCGAGTGGGCTCGAGTCGATGTCGCGCGGCATGCGGGCCGTATCATCGCGTTCTGCAACTACTGGCTCGTCACCCCCCGCGGTGCGGAGCGCCGCGCTGATGGTGCCAACGACGCCGCGTTTAGCGGCGAAGTTCACATCCTTGCTATCGCGACGCACCCGGACTTCCGGGGCCGCGGCGTCGGCGCGCAAATGCTTGCCCACGTCCTCGACGTCGCACAGCGCACGAGATGCTCCCTCGCGACGCTCGAGGTTCGCCGCAGCAACAAGCCGGCGATCGCGATGTACGAACGCGCGGGGTTCAAGACCGTGCACGTACGCGCGCGCTACTACCAGGACGACGACGAGGATGCGCTCGTGATGCTGCGCGGGCTCACTGAACCGAGCCCCTGAACTCGAGGCGGTCATCGCCACCGCCGGTCGCGAAATAAATGGTCGTGCCCGCCGCGCCCGCGACGACCAGGCCTAGCCCGACCGCTACATACCAGCGCTGGTACCAGGCTTTACTGGTCCTGCGCGACAGCTCCGCCTCGACCTTGAGCTCGCCATCGGGCGGCAGCTGGACCTTGGTCGTGTACGGCACGAACCCGGCCTTCTCGATCTTGATCGGGTAGGTCGCAGGCGCGCGCAGCTTGAGCGGCGCGATCGGTGTGGTGCCGCGTTGCTCGCCGCCGACGGTGACAAGGGCACCGGGTTGGCTCGAGACGATCTCGATCACGCCGAACCGAATGAAGTCCGTCGGCGGTAATAGGCGGCCGAGGTAGCCGTCGACTTGCTCGGCTGACGGTGCCGCATTGTTCGCGAGCGAGTCGGCGATGCGCGCGTTGACGGCATGGCTCGCGACGTCGATGCGCTGCATGGTGAGGATCACGTCGCCGAGCTCGCTGACGCCGATCAGGATGACCTCGGCGACGCCGAGCTTGGCCCCGATCTTCGCGACGCAATCGGCCTCGCCGCCGCACTTCACGATCGCCTGATCGAGCTGCTCGCCGTACACGGTCTTGGCCTGCGCGGGACCGAGAACGGTCAGCGACGTCTGCTTGCCGACCGCGGTCGCGAGCTGCGTCCCGATGCCGACGAGCGACGCCGAGCCCGCGCGGTACTCGAGAACGGCGAGCTTGCGCTTGGGATCGTTGTCGGCGTGCGCGAGGCTCGTCGACGCGACTAACAGGAGGCAGGCGAGGGCGCGCATCATTTCTTCCCGAATTGGAAGGTCATCGACTGGATGCGGTGGTCGAGCTCGAAGCGGCTCGCTTCGATCTGCCCCGGCGACAGCGAGCAGGCCCAGTCCGGGATATCGAAGCCTGACGCCCGGATCGTGCCTTCGCACGTGCTCCGGTAGTTCTGGACCAGGGCACCAGTCGACACGTCGAGCACGCGCAGCTCCTCGGTCTGGATGTCCATCTCGGGGAAGAACACGTCTGGAATCGCGTCGCCGTGATACGTCGCCGCCAGCGACCAGGCGACATAGTCGCCGCCGGCACCAACCTCGAGATGCGCGAACTGCTGGGTCTTCGCGTCGAGCCTGCGCAGCACGCCCGAGTACATCGTCGCTTCGACGACCTGGGTCGCCGTATCGTCGACGACGGTGCGTGGATCGTCGGTCCCCGTGAGCCGGTAGGACTTCACGGCGACGCCGCCGGCTTTCTCGATCCCGACCCACGCCTGACCGTTCGACACGGCGACCGCGCTCGGCTTGCCGAGGCTGCCGCGCAGCATCTGGGTTCCCGCGGCAGTCGCCTCGCCGAGCTCGCCGCCCTTGCACGAGTCGACGTAAAAGCCCCGGCCCGTGTCGGCGGCGACGTCGGTGTA
>JAYVWH010000005.1:0-3481 GCA_043786265.1 Kofleriaceae bacterium
TTGTTGCTCGTGAGCACCTGGGTCGGCTGCAGGGCGCCGGTCGAGTCCGGCAGGAACAGCGTCGACACGTTCGAGAACCACAGCTGCTGCAACGACGGCGCACGAAAGCCCGTGTTGACCGCGGCGCGAATGCTGACCGGATCGGCGAGCTTCGCGCGCGCCGCGACCTTGCCGATCAGCGACCGGCCGAAATCGGAGTAGCTCTCGAAGCGCACGCCGGAGTCGACGGAGATCTTCTTCGTGATCTCGCTCTCGAGACCGGTGTACACGCCGACGTTGTCGCGGGTGCGGTCGACCTCGTTGCTCGGCTGAAAACCGGGGAACACCTGCGCGCCGGGGACCTTGGCTTGCGGTGGCATCCCGAACGTCGCCCCGCCGAGGCTATACGACGCCTCGTCACCGGCATCGATGCGATAGCGCTCGACGCGCACCTCGCTACCGAGGACGTACGACAGTGACTTGACCGCGTCGGTGTCGATCTTGCGAACGAGATCGAGGTCGGCGACGGTCTGCTCGAAGTTCAGCGTCCCGGCATCGAACGTCGTCGGGCTCGCCGTGCCGAGCGACGCGTTGACCGAGTTCTCGACGTTGAACTTGAACGCGTTCGAACCGTAGGTGAGGCTCGCATCGATCGTCCATTTGCCCTTGCGACGGATGCCCGCGGTGACCGAGAGGTCGTTGATCGTCGGATGGATCTCCGGCAAGAAGCCGTTGGCGTAGAACTCGGGGACGTTCTGCGACGTCTGCTTCGGGAACCGGTAGAAGCCCGCCGCCGATCCGCGCCGGTGGGCGATGTCGCCGAAGCTGTAGAACGTCGCGTCCTCGCCGATCGGCAGCTCGAGGTTGTACTCGCCGATGCCGCCGATCGCCGCGGCTTCGCCGATCCGCATGCCGAAATCATCGCGCGTCTTACCGTTCGCCGTCAGCATCGCGTCGTCCATCGCGGGATCGCTGTTGTAGACGGTGCCCGTGTAGATGCCGGCGCGGTTCGTCGCTTGCTTCTCGAGGTACTCGCCGGTGATGTTGACGAAGCCCTTCTTGCCGATCTTGAAGCCGTAGTTGGCGGACGTCTTGAGCTGCGCACCGTCGCGTGACGCGGTGATACCGGTCTCCGCGGTCACGCCGATCACGTCGACCGTGTCCTTGGTGACGATGTTGATGACGCCCGCGATCGCATCGGAGCCGTACTGCGCGGCCGCACCGTCGCGCAGGATCTCGATCCGCTTGATCGAACCGACCGCGATCGCGTTCAGATCCGTGCCAACGGTGCCGCGGCCGAACGTGCCGTTGACGTGCATCAACGCACTGCGATGCCTCCGCTTGCCGTTGACGAGGACGAGCACCTGGTCAGGCCCGAGACCGCGCAGGCTTGCGGGATCGACGTGGTCACTACCGTCGGCGATCGTCTGCGGTGTCGAGACGTACGACGCGGCGAGCGTGTGGAGCAGACGGCTGGTCTGCGTGCGACCGCTGCGTGACAGCTCGTCTGCGGTGATGACGTCGACCGGCACCGTCGAATCGACATTCGTGCGCGGCGTGCGCGAACCGACCACGACCACCGTCTCGTTCAGCACGGGAACCGTGACCAGTCCGAAGTCGGCCGTCACCAGCTCGCCCGTCTTGACCGTGACCTCGAGCTCTTGTGGTTCGAAGCCGGGCACCTCGGCGCGAACTTTGTACGTGCCGGCCTTGAGCGGGATCTCGAACTTGCCCTCGTCGTCGGTCGTCGCGGTCGCATCGGTGCCGTCGACGGTGATCGTCGCGCCGGCGAGTGGGGCCTCGAGGTCGGTCGCCGAGACAACGCCGCTGACGCCAGTCACCACGGCAGGGGGCTTGGCCTCGACCTCGTCGGGGGGAGACTTCTTCGCTTCGGTCTCACCAGCGGGAGCGGCGTCGTCGCCGGGCTGCGCGATCGCAGAGGAGGCAAGGAGCAGAACCGCCAGGGAAACGGAACATCGGATCACCCACACGACCGCAGTATCGCATGGTTAGCCCCCCTAGTCGTGGTAAGCCACGTTTATGGCGCCGGTGAAAAAGCCCGAATCCCCGACGGAGTACAAGACCATCAGCGGGATCCCGCTGAAGGCCAGCTACGGGCCCGACGACCTGACCTCACGCGGCTGGACGTACGAGGACAAGCTCGGCGATGCCGGTCAATTCCCGTACACACGCGGCCCGCACGCCACGATGTATCGCGGCAAGCCGTGGACGATGCGCATGTTCGCCGGGTTCGGCACGCCGGAGGACACCAACAAACGGTTCAAGTTCCTGCTCGAGAGCGGCCAGACGGGTCTGTCGACGGCGTTCGATATGCCGACACTGATGGGCTACGACCCCGATCACACGCGCTCGCTTGGCGAGGTCGGCCGCGAGGGTGTCAGCGTCGCGACGCTCGACGACATGACGCGCCTGTTCGGCGACATCCCGCTGGATAAAGTCTCGACGTCGATGACGATCAACGCGCCGGCAGCCGTGCTGCTCGCGCTCTACGTCGCGGTCGCGGAGAAGCAGGGTGTGTCGCCCGACAAGCTCCGCGGCACGCTGCAGAACGACATGCTCAAGGAGTTCATCGCGCAGAAGGAGTGGATCAGCCCGATTCGCGGCCATATGCGAATCATCCGCGACATGCTCGTGTGGTGCACGCGCACGATGCCGCAGTGGAACACGATCTCGATCAGCGGCTATCACATCCGCGAAGCCGGAGCGACCGGCGTGCAGGAGCTCGCGTTCACGATCGCCGACGGTATCGGCTACGTCCAGCTCGGCATCGAGGGCGGTCTCGATGTCGACGAGTTCGCGCCGCGCCTGTCGTACTTCTGGGACGTTCACAACGACTTCTTCGAGGAGATCGCGAAGTTCCGCGCCGGCCGCCGCATGTGGGCCAAGATCATGAAGGAGCGATTCGGCGCGAAAGATGCCAAGTCGCTGCTGCTGCGCACGCATGCGCAGACCGCCGGTGTGTCGCTGATGGCGCAGCAGCCGCTCAACAACGTCGTTCGCACCACGATGCAGGCGCTCGCCGCGGTGCTCGGCGGCACGCAGTCGCTGCACACCAACAGCTACGACGAGACGTACGCGCTTCCGACCGAGGATGCCGCGATGCTGGCACTGCGCACGCAACAGGTCATCTACGAGGAGACCAACGTCGCCGCCGTCGTCGACCCGCTCGCGGGCAGTTACTTCATCGAGACGCTGACCGATCAGGTCGAGGCGGCCGCGTGGGAGTACATCAACAAGATCGACGCCATGGGCGGCATCACGAAGGCCGTCGAGGAAGGCTATCCGCAGCGCGAGATCGCGCGCTCCGCGTTCGAGTACCAGCGCGAGATCGACAACGGCCGCCGCTGGATCGTCGGCGTGAACAAGTACAAGTCGACTGACGAGGGCGACAACATCCCCACGCTCAAGATCGAGCACGCGACCGAGTCCAACCAGATCGAGCGCGTGAAGAAGTTCCGGTCGACTCGCGACCAAGCCAAGG
>JAYVWH010000006.1:0-3446 GCA_043786265.1 Kofleriaceae bacterium
ACGAGACGAGACGAGACGAGACGAGACGCAGGCTGCGGTGGTGGCCGGCAAGCACGTCGAGCTCGGCGCGTTGGAGTCCGACCAGATCCGGAGGCGTGCGAGGCGATCGATGCGCAAGGCCGCGAGCTCGGTGTCCCCCTCGTGTTCGCGCTCGCCGACGATAACTCCGAGAGCTACAGGAAGTCCGACGTCAAGGGATCGATCGGTCTCCTCGTCGCGGCCGCGGACTCGTTTCGCCCGACCCGGCTCGATCGCGACGCGATCGCCGAAGCGCGTGTGCCGAGGGCCTCCGTGGACACGCATCGACGACCAGGTTGTAGTAGTCGCCAAGGCGCGTGAGCGTCGCGATTGCCATCTAGCGTGTGCGAGGCGAGATAACGAGCTCACGGATCGCGTGCGGCGAGGGGAGCCCCGCGTCGCGGAACGCACGCCCGAGGGCGTCGACGCTCCCGTAGCCAACCCGCTGTGCGACCTCCGCGATCGTCGCCTCGCGCGCGCTGAGCAGGAGCGCCGCCAGCCGCAGCCGCACCGCGACCACAACGTCGCGAAAGCGAACGTCGTCGAGGGCGACCCGCTCGAGCAGCGATTGAGCATCTCGGCTGAGCTGGCGAGAGGACATGGCAGCCTGTTCGGCGAGATCCGCGAGCTGGATCGACGTGTCCCAGTTGTCGTGGTGACGCGCGAGCGCGTTCCACATGCGCTCGACAGAGGGAGATTCCACGCCCCCCGTCTCTGCGAGCTCGGGCGCGACGACTCCGTCGTCAGCTAGGCCTCGCATCACGTCTTGCGTGGGTAACGACAGCGTCTCCCCCATCGCGAGCGCTTCGGCCATGGACGATACGGCCGCCCATGTCGTTGCGGAGACCTCGACGGGGCCATGAGCGAGGGACACAGGCACGCGGATGTGCTCGACTCGCAGCAGGATGTCGAGCGTCAAGCACGGATCCCCCCACGTGCGCACGTAGGACGCACCGGGCTCGTAGCGCTCGTACTCGCGCGCGCTCGCGATCAGCGCGACCGGCGCCACGTAGGTCACGTCGCCGACCTCCACTTCGCCCGCGTGCACCAGGTAGACCGTCGCGAGTGCTCGCGTGCCGCGATGAGGGCTGCTGAAGCGAGAATCGAACAACAGGTCATGCCGCCAGACCAGCTGTGCTCGGTACAGCGCACCGAGCACGAGCGCGGACGCGATCCGCGCCTCGCCGAACTGCGTCTGACTGGTCGCCGTCAGCATCGCTGAGTCCGATCATATCGCGCAAAGGATCGGTCCGGGGCGCGTGCGCAGTGCGATTCGAACAGGCGACCCGCGGCATGGGCGCCGCCGATCAATAACGGGCGAAGAATACGTTCTCGCGCTGGGTGCCGCCGTCTGTGCGTCGCTGGATGAGCTGTGCGCAGTGGAAGCCGACGAGCGCCGCCGAGCCACTCTCGGTGCCCGTCATCTGCAGGAGCTTGTCGTCGAGCATGTTGATGCAGGCGCCCAGCGCGAGCGGCGCGCTGCCGTCGGCGACCGCGCCGGCGGGGAAGCACTGCAGGGCGAGCAACGCGCTCGCGGAGCTGCCTTCAACCGGTGCGGGGCCATAGATCATGACCGCCGGTCGACCGTCGTCCACGAACCCGAGCGCAAACTTCACACCCGACGTGAGGCCGCTCGCTGGAATGCTCACGTTGGACGGAGCCTGCACTCCGTCTAGATGGAACATGTTCGGCTGCGAGCCCGCAACCCACGCGGTGCAGCTGTCCGGCGTCGCGCACGTCCGCGTCCGGACGCGGATGCCAGAGGCGATCGTCGTCACGTTGACGCCCACCGAGCCAGCCGGAACCGTGGACCGGATAGCGTCCGCGGTCATCGCGTAGTCTTGTCCGCAGAACGTCGGATCGAACGGGTCACTGGAAGGCAGCGGTACGTTGGCGCGGGCGTAGTCGAGCATCAGGCGGAACGCGATCGGCCCGACGTACGGGATCGCATCGAGCTCGGTGAGCGATTCGATCGGATCGTCATCCGCGGTGCCATCTTTTCGATCCGGGCCCTGACGATGGCGCACGATTGCCTTGGCGGCGTGCGACGCGAGCCCCGCGGCGTCATCGAGTTCCTCGAGCGAGGCCGTCCGCAGCATCCCAAGCACGACGAGCGCGTCTGGGGAGCCCTCGCGGACGCCAAATGCGTCCGCCTTGCCCTCGCCGATAAAACGATCGTCTATGCCGTCACTCTCCTCGTCGCCGGCAACGCATCCAGCGGAAATGGTCAGGGCGGTGAATAGCAGCGTGCAAGCCTGGAAATTGATGGTCATCGTCGTCTCCTTGGCGTCCGGTTGAGCAACCCCCATGCCGATGTGAAAGCAGGCACTTAGAACGGGATTGTCCGCTCGTATCGACGGATCGGGTCGCCGTCGTGCAGGGTCGGCCGATAGGAGCGGACATTCGGCAGAGCGTTTGGCCGTGATGACGGCGGAGGCCGAACGACCGTTCCTCTGGCTCCAGTCCGTGGGCGACGTTCAGAAGCTACTGAGCACGTGCAACGACAACATCGGGACGCCCGTGGCCGACACCAGCATGCGGCTCGACGCGTTGCACCTGATGTGGGAAGACGACGCGCGCCAAGATTCGAGTTCGGCATCCACGCACGGACAGCCTGCAACGCGTCTTGTGATACGCGTCAACCATGAGTCTGGATGCGCTATGTCGTGACTGGGACAGGTTCCTCCCCCGCGACGCGAAGGCGTCGACCTTCGCGTTTGAGCTCGTGACCGACGACGGTCGACGGGGGACTTACAAGCTCAAGTTCGCGTTCTACTGCTACATCGAAGCCTTCCAATACAACTACGCCGCAAACTCGCTGCGTGAGTGCCTGCTGCAGTTCATCGAAGGGGCCGTGATCGGCAGTACGAGCTTCCCCGGAAACGCCGGCATGACGTTCCTGCCCGCCTCGCTCAAGGTCGTCAAGATCGCGCCTGGTTACGCGCGGCCCGACGCCCTCGCGAAGCTGCGCCCCATCTTCGCGGCGGCCTTTCCGACCAAACAACCCGCGGCGATCAAGCAGCCCGCGCCCAAGAAAGCCGCGCCGAACCAGGCGGCGTCCAAGAAAGCCGCGCCCAACCAGTCTGCGACCAAGAAGCTTGCGACCAAGAAGCCTGCCGCGAAGCGAGCGTAGCGGCGTCGTCTGGGACTGTCGCTGGTGGATGAACAACGGGATGGCGCGTCGTAACGCGACTCAGCAGCTCCGAACTCGATCGCGCGCGCACGAACATCGCCACGACGTGTCACACGATGCGGGAGAGCAGACCTAGGTGTCGACCGATGATCGAGTACCCGTGACGACGCCCAAATCCTCACGGTTCTGCTACGTCATCATCCGACGTGCCCGAGTCAGACGTTCAGGCTGCCCTTTCGATGATCGAGGCTTCCCCGGAGGCGGCGTTTGCGGGGTTGCGCGCGTGCGTCGACGC
>JAYVWH010000007.1:0-7657 GCA_043786265.1 Kofleriaceae bacterium
AATCCCTCGCGGTGGTCGTCGGAGCAGCCTGCGAATGTCGCGCGCGCATCCGGGACCTCGACGAGGCCGAACAGCCGGTCGCAGCCGGCGAGCGCGAGAACGAACAACCAGCGATGCACCTGCCGTCATTAAACACGAGCCGGGCGATCTCGGCGACGGTGAAGTGCGACGAACGGCGTGGTAACGCTTCACCGATGTCCGACGGAGAAGCCCCGCCCTACCGATCCGGCCTCGCCAGCGGAATCGGAATCGTCCTGCTCGCAGGCTGCGTGCTCGCGATGGTCGACGTGATCCATACTGGCGGTGCGCCGTTACAAGTCCTCGGGCTGTGGTCGCTGATCACGCTTCCGGCGGCGATCGGGACGGGCCTCGTGCTCGCCGGTGGCAACGCGACCTGGGGCACCGGGTGGGTCCGTCGCTTCTTCCGCCGCCTGCGCGAGGACGCAGATCTCGATCGCGCAGTCGCCGCGGTCCTGCTCGCGGCCGCGCTGCTGGCCGGTGTTCTGGTGCTCACGGTAGCGAAGCTCGCCGTCGGGCTCGTCGGCGAGGTCCAGCGCAAGAGCGTTGGCGGTTTGTTGCTCGGCGTCGTCGTGGTCGCGCTGATCCCGCTGCTCGCCCTCGGGGCTCTCCCGTTGTATCGCGTGACCCGCCGGATTGCCGCGGTGGTCCCGGCGATCGGTGCCATCCCCCGCGTCGTCGTGCTCGTCGTCGGTGCAGTACTGGCGCTCGTCGCCGCGGGCGCGTTCGTCATCCTCAAGAAGCTCGATTACCAGGCGATCGGCCTGGGCTCGCTCGTGATGCCGGCACTGCTGCCGGTGCTCGCGATCCTGATCGCCCTGGTCGTGTATGGACCGCTGTCGGGCACGCGTGAACGGCTCCCGATGCGCGGCGCACTCGCGGGCGTCGGTGTGTTCGTCGCGCTGTGCTTTCCGCTGCTCGGCCTACGTGGACCGCAGCCGGAAGCAACGGTCACGTCAGTCACGGACCACTCGTACGTCGGGCCGCGCATGATCCCGCTGCTGCGCAAGCTCTCGGACAAGGACAAGGACGGCTACTCCGCATTCTTCGGCGGCCCCGACTGCAACGACGGCAACAAGGACATCCGCCCCAATGTCGTCGACGTACCCGACAATGGCATCGACGAGAACTGCGACGGATTTGACAATCACGCCGCAGCCAAGCTGCCCGATCTACCCAAGACGGTGGACGCGCCGAAGACGACGCTGGCCGGCGGTACCAACGTGCTCGTGATCTTCATCGATACGCTGCGCTACGACCGGATGGGCTACGCGGGCTACAAGCGCGACGGCAAGTCACTGACGCCGCGCATCGATGCCTTCAAGGACCGGGCAGTCAGCTTCAAGCGCGCGTACTCGCAGGCGTCGAACACGCCGCGCTCCGTGCCGTCGTTCCTGAGCTCGCGCTATCCGACTCAGGTCAAGGTCGACGACATCGGCAAGAACTACCCGCTGATCGACCCAGACAACGAGCTGCTGTTCGAAGTGATGAAGCCGGCCGGCTTCACGACGATCGGGATGTCGAGCCACTTTTACTTCTGCGATCGCGAACGCTACCCACAGACCTGCGACGACGTGAAGAACACCAACGGCGCGCTGATGCGCACGAACGCGACGCAGGGCTCCGACCTCTGGGACAACACCGCCGCCGAACCCATCGGCGGCTCGAACCACGACATCGCCGGTCCGCGGATCGCCGACAAGGCGAAGGCAAAGCTCGGCGAGCTCGCCGAGAAGAAGCAGAAGTTCGCGATGATCGTCCATATGTTCGAGCCGCACTCGACGTACATGACGCACGACGGCTACCCGATCACCGAGAAGGGCACCGACGCGCTCAAGCAAAAGTACGACTACGAGATCGCCTTCGAGGACAAGCTGATCGGCGAGCTGCTCGATCGACTCGACAAGACCGGGCTCGCCGCCTCGACGACGGTGATCCTGATGTCAGATCACGGTGAAGCGTTCGGCGTGCACACGTTCGCGGGTGAGCGCCAGATGTTCCACGGCATGACGCTGTACGAAGAGGTGCTGCACGTACCGCTCCTGATGCGCGTACCCGGCGCGAAGCCGCACGAGGTGGCCGAGGTGGTCCAGCTGATCGATCTGGCGCCGACGATCGCCGCGCTGTTCGGCGTCAAAGCGCCAGCCGCGTGGCAGGGTCGCAGCCTCGTGCCCGCGCTCGACGGCCAGGCGCTTTCGCCGCTGCCCGCCTACTCGGAGATGCCGCCGTCGAAATCGTGGCCCCACGATGCACGCTCGATGGTGTCGGCCGACGGCAAGTATCACGTGTACCATCGCATCAGCGACTCGCGGTGGGAGGTCTACAACCTGGTGGCTGACCCCGAGGAGCGAACGAACCTCGTTGGTGGTAGCGACCCCGCGGCCAAGGACCTGCAGCAACAGCTTGCGAGCTGGGAGCAAACGATGCTTCCTGGAGGCGCCCCATGAGCAGCGACGGCCCGTACAAGAACCCCACTCCGACTGTCGATTGTTTGATCGAGCTCGCCGGCAAGCCGGGCACGCTCGTGTTCATCGAGCGCAAGAACGAGCCGAAAGGCTTCGCGCTGCCGGGTGGATTCGTCGACGAGGGCGAATTCGTCGCCGACGGGGCGGCCCGCGAGGCGAAGGAAGAGACCGGCCTCGACATCGAGATCATCGAGATGTTCCACGTCTACTCCGATCCCAAGCGCGACCCGCGCAAGCACACCGTGTCGACGGTGTTCATCGCGCGCGCGAGCGGCACGCCGGCCGGCGGCGACGACGCGGCCCGCTGCGTCGTGTGCGCCCCCGCGGACCTGCCCGGCCCGCTCGTGTTCGACCACGCCCTGATCGTGTCGGACTACTTCGCCTACAAGCAGACCGGCAAGCGACCACCACCGCGCCGGTAGGGCTCGTTATCCCACGGGGATGCGTTCGGGCTAGGGAGCGCGCGTCGATCGCTACGCCCTCACTTATCGGGCCGCACGCAGCGCGATGACCGCGGCAAGTGCACGGTCGGACGACGGATCGCCGGCGAGCTCGAGCAGCTCGCGCACCACGACCGGCCGGCGTGCGTCATCGACGTCGAGGCTGGCGAGCAGCGCTGCACGGACCTCGATGTCGCGCGGGTAGGCCCGAGCAGCGACCCACAGGCGCGCGACGCTCACCGCTGTTGGCCGCAGCTCGTGGGCGGCAATGGCGGCGAGCGCGTCGGAGTCTTGCGTCGCCCCGTGCGCGAGCGAGACCTGGGCACGCTGCACGCCGAGCGCATCCGCTTGCGACGTTCGTCCCAGCGCACGGCTTGCGGCGATCGCGAGATCGAGTGCGCGCGGCAGCTCGTCGGGGCCGGCCAGGTCGAGCGCGCTGCGCGCGGCGGTCAATGTCTCGACGTACTGGCTCGACGACAGCAATGCCGCGGCGACCGCGTTCCACACGACGGCCGGATCACCCGAGGCCGCGCCCGCCTGGGTCGCGAAGACAAGGGCCGCCGATCCGTCGCCCGCGCGCCCGGTTGCGTCAGCCAGCCCCTGCACGAACGCCGCTTCGTCGCTCAGCGCGACCGCCTCCTGCCAGGCCGCGCGTGCGCGCGGAGCATCGCCGAGTGCGTCGTACAGCGCGCCGATCGTCGCGTGTGCGAGCGCAGCGTCTGGCGCACGAGCCACGACATCCCGCGCCAGACGCTCCGCCACGGACGGGTCGCGAGCGTACGCCTTCGCGACGACGATCAGACCGGCTGCATTGTCCCCGCGAGTCGCGGCGTAGCGCGCGGCAGCGGCGGTCACCGGATCGACGAGCGCAGCATCGAGATCAGCGATCGCCGGCAGCGGCGCGACTTCCGGCTGCGGCGGCGCGCAATCGGCACCCGGGAACCGACAGCGCTCCGGTCCGACGAGATCGGCAGCGGGTGGCGGCGGTGCGTCTCCGAGCCACAGCGGCACCCACCACGCGAACGCGCGTAGGTAGGCGGACTGCAACGTTTGGTCGCGCGGCGCCACGGTCGCCGTGTGCCAGACGGCGAGCTGATCGTACGCCTCGCGACGCGCACCGATCGACCACAGCCACGCACCGAACGTGCCTCGCTCTGCGGGCGTCGCATTGGCGCGCGCACCGAGCCATGCACTCTCCTCGGTTGGATCGCCGTGTCCGGCGGCGGGCATCGCGTGCGCCGCCAGGATCGCGCGGCCGCGCGCACGGACCTTGGCATCGACGTGCCGCACGAGCGTGCTCGCCACCGCGATCTGCGCGCTGATCAATTCGTCGATCGACGGTGCGGCGCCGCCGAGCTTCGCCGCGCGTTCGAGATCCGGCAGCGAGCTGGGGGCACCGCGCACGAGACGGGCACGCCCGCGCGCCAGCAGCAGGCGCGCGAGTCGCTTGCGATCCTCGGCATGCCAGCGCGTACCGAGCGGACCACCCAGGCGCTCGACGGCTTCGAGCTGCTCGATCGCCTCGCTCGGTCGCCCCACCTGCTCGGCGAGCGCTGCGAGTGCGAGACGCGCCTGCACGTCGCGCGGATCATCGATCACGCGGATCGCGAGGTCGCGGCGCGCTTCTTCGGCCCCGCGCTTCGCGATCAGCGCCTGGATGTCGAGCGGTGCCGGCGCGCGCACGCATCCCGCCGCGAGCAGCGAAGCGAGGACAAACGCGCGCACGCGAGCATCCTACGTCGTCTCGAGCACGGCGGGGGCGTCACAGCTGCGTGCGCTGATCGATTCGGTCTCGCTCGGCGACGAGTGCCCGCAACACTTGGCCCCGTGGCGGGTTCAGCCCGAGCTCGGCGCGCATGCGATCCACGGTTGCCTCCGCCGCGACGTAAGCGGCCTGCGCGCCCGGGTCGTGCCACAGCGCCCATGGCGGCGTCGTCCCAGGAACGTCGTCGAGCGCTGGCAAGCGGCGCTCGACATGATCGAGCATGACAGCGATCGCGAAGCGGCGGGCACGCGCAGCCTCGCCGAGCGGGCTCGACCATTTCTGCGGCAACCAGCTCGGCGGCTCGACCCAGCGTGCGACGTACGACGCGCCGGCTTCGTCGACAACACGCGGAACGCCCGGTGTCATCGCCAGGGCGACGAACGCGTGTCCCAGCTCGTGAAGCACCGCAAACCGCGCCGCTGGCGATGCGACCGTGTGTGGCGCGACGACGATCACCTCACGCTTGGGCTCGACGACGAACGCGCGCGGATGGGTGTTTGCCGTGGCGCTGCGATCTACGCGCACAGTGCCGATGACGCCAAGGCGTGACGCGATGAGCTGCCACGTGTCGGTAATGCCGCCGGACTCGATCTGGACGTCGCCCGTCTGCCAGCCATCGATTGGGGGGCCCGGCGCATCGTGCTCGACCGCGGATCCGTCAGATCCATGCAGCCTGTGCAGCAGCGGGATCGATGCCATCCGGAACCGTGCATGCGAGACCGCATCCCGCGCCGCGGCGAGACGCTGCAGACCGGGCCAGCTCGGCGCTTCCGCCCGCGCGGCCCGCACCGCCGGGTCGTCCTCGATCAGCAGCGGTACGACGAGGCGCAACAAGGCGAGGCCACGGTCGAGCAGCACGTCGTGGCTGCAGCAGTTGCGAGCCGTCTGTAGCGTCGAGCCAAGCTTGAGGAGCAGCGGCGCCATCGGAGGCGGTCGGCCGTCTGCGTGCGCGCGCGCAAACGCTCGCATGTGGGCGGGCAGCTCCTCGGCGAGCTCCGCGTCGAGCAAGTCGAGCTCGGTCTCGGCCTGCAGTAGGTCACACGGCGCGGTCGCCACTACGCCTTCGGGCGATGCGGCGGCTCGATGCCGAGGCGAGCGAGCTCACCCATCACGAGCTTGAGATCCGCCCACGCATCGCGCTTCTTGTCGGGCTCGCGCAGCAGATACGCCGGGTGGAACGTCGGCATGATCCGGATCCCGTTAACGTCATGGAACCGGCCGCGGAGCGTACTGATCGGCGCATCCGTGCCGAGCATCGTGTTCGCAGCCGGACGGCCGAGCGCGACGATGATGCGCGGCGCGATCGATGCGATTCGCGCGTCGAGGAACGGCTTGCACGCCGCCACTTCCTCGGGCTGCGGGTTGCGATTTCCCGGCGGCCGGCACGAGACGATGTTGTTGATGTAGACGCTGTCGCGCGACCAACCCATCGCTTCGATCATCTTGTCGAGTAGCTCGCCGGCGGGACCGACGAAGGGCTCCCCGCGGTTGTCCTCTTGCTCGCCGGGGCCCTCGCCCACGAACATCAGTGGTGCATCCGCGGCGCCGATACCAAACACGATCGTCTTGCGGGTCTCGTGCAGCTTGCAACGCGTGCACTCCCCGAGGTCCGTGCGAACCTGCGCGAGGGAGCGACGGCCGGTCGGGCCGGCGTACTCGTCGTCCCCCAACTCCTCGGCGACGACGCCGCCAGTCGCGATCTCCCGGCGCACCGTGCGCCCACCGGGCGCGGCCCATTGCCCGGCGGAATGGTGGCGCCGCAGCTGGTTCTTCAGCTGCCCCACGAGGTGTGCAAGTTCGTCTGCCGCGTCCACGTCGAGCATGGTATCAGGCGGGTATGCCATCTCCGTGGCGTCATGCGAAATCCGTAACGATCACCGTCGTGATCGCCCTCTCAACTCTGGTCTCGGCTCTGGCCGGGTGCCACCGCAACAACACCCCGGTCCCGCCGGGCGATGTTGCCGCAACACTGGCCTTGCCATCGGTGGGCGCGTTCTCGTTCGATCCGGCGAGCCTCAAGGGCAAGCCATCGCTCGTGATGTTCGTGACCCCGACGTGCCCGCACTGTCTGACGACCATCCCGCGTGGCGCAGCCGCGGCGCAGGCCCAGGGCGCCAACCTCGTCGCCGTGTTCGTCGCGGGGACCAAGGCGAACGCCGAGGGCGTTGTCAGTCACACCAAGTTCCCGGGCGTCGCTCTCGTGGACGAGGCGAAGGCGATGATCAAGCAATACGACATCAAGGGCGTGCCGTATGTACTCGTGCTCGGGGCGGACGGCCACGCGCGCGAAGCGTTCCGTGGCGAGCAAGAAGAGTCGACGCTGCGCGAGTCGCTCGCGAGCGCGAAGTAATTGCAAGGTCCGGCGTGCCGGACCGCGCAGCATCGCCGAAGGGCGATGCGCAGGTAATTGCAAGGTCCGGCGTGCCGGACCGCGCAGCATCGCCGAAGGGCGATGCGCAGGTAATTACTGCTTCTCGGGGTCCTTGGCGGCCGGCGTGGTCGGTGCCGAGGGCGCGTCCATCGGCGTGCCGGTTCCGGAGAACGATAGGTACGCGTAGTAGAGACCATCGGCCTCGGTCGACGTGCGAATCGCTCCCTGCGCGGCGTCCTTCGCATTCTTGAAGGTGACGCGGACTTCCACGCCCTTGCCCTTCTTCTTCGCCTGGACCTTCGCGATCGACGTCTCGAAGAAGCGCGTGTCGATGAAGCGCCAGATGTTGGGACCGAGCCTCGTCACGCCCGACAGGTTGACGACCAATGCACCGTTGTCGACGAGCTGGCTGACCTCGAACGGCGCGACCGACTGGAAGAAGAGTTGCGAGCCGCCATCCTTGGCCTCGAAGCCGATCCACGACAGGGTGCCCTTCGCGGGCATCCGCTTCGGCTTTGGCTTGGCGCCGGGCTCAGGCCGGGGCGTTTGCCCGGGGACCACACCGCCGTAGTCACCTTCCCTGTGCGGGGTCTCTGCC
>JAYVWH010000008.1:0-2823 GCA_043786265.1 Kofleriaceae bacterium
GAACGAGCGACGACGATGCCTCCGCGGACCCACGTCGACCACTCGATCAACGTCGGCTTGTCGCTATCGATGGCGATCTCGGTCGGCTGCGGCGGCGGATGTGCGACCGCCTCGGTCGCAGCGGTCAGCAGCAGCAGCAGACCCAAGGCGAGGCGAGGCATTGGGGTCATAACGCATCAGGGCACGCTGCGATCTACGCAAGGCGCCGATCACCCGCCGCCGTTCCGAACGCGTCGATACTGGCGTGTCGGCACGCAGTTGCGGCAGACCGCGCGGTACGCTGGGGCGTGCTCGGGCGGCACGTCGCATGGGGTCTCGTCGCGCTGGGTGTCGCGCGGAGCGCGCACGCCGACGAGATGGCAACCAGCGCGGCACGCCCCAACTACGAGGCGACCGAGAAAGCGCTGATGTGGGATGCGCGCGAGAATCTCGAGAGGCGCGGCCTCACCATCGACGGCACGTACTCGGTCGATCTGTTCGCGGCACCGCAGCTCGACAACGGCTTCGTCGCCGGCGGGCTGTTCACGCTCGAGGTCGACGTCCTGCACCGCGGCCATCTCTCGGCGTTCGCGATCCACGGCGACGGCGTCACCGCCGAGCTCATGGATCTACACGGCGTCAGTGGCAACACCGCGACACCCGGCGTGCGGCTGTTCGAGGCGTGGGTCGACCAACCGCTCGGGCCCCTCACGCTGCGCGGCGGCCTGCTCTCGGTCGATCAGGAGTTCGTGGTCGCCGATGCAAGCTCGCTTTTGCTCGGCGCGACGTTCGGGATCATCAGTCAGTTCTCCGCGAACGCGCTCGGCCCCGTCTACCCCGTGGCAGCGCCCGGGGTAAGCGCTCGCCTCGAGCTCGCTCGCATCACCGGCCGGCTCGCCGTTTACGACGCCTCGCTCGCGAACGATCACGGAATCCCGACCCAGCTCGGCCCAGCTTCACTCGTGGTCGGTGAGGCCCAACTCGACGCGACGTTCAAGCTAGGCGGCTGGCATCACAGCGAACGCGGCGATGCGGTGTACGCCGTTGTCGACGCGTCCGTGCTGCCGTGGCTCGGTACGTTCGCGCGAGCGGGATACAGCCCCGATGGCCCGGTGAGCACCTACATCGATACCGGGTTCCGCGCGATTCCGCGGGGCCGGCCCGGCGATCTGATGTCTGTCGGCCTCGCGTTCGCCCACGCAGTACAGGGCGCAGAGACGGCAGTCGAGCTCACCTACGAGGCGCAGGTCCACTGGCTGTCGATCCAGCCCGATGCGCAGCTCGTGTTCATGCACGAGCGCACCGTCGCCGTGATGACGCTGCGGATGACCGTCACGCTGTAGCCGAGCTATTTCGCGCAGTGTGGCGGAGCGCATCGGCCTGCGCCGCCGCTGAGCTACTTACGCCAGCGGTCGGCCGTTGGTCTCGCGCATCCCGAACATGATCGGCAATCCGATCACGCCGAACGTCATGACGTAGAACGCGGGCGCCATCAGCGAGCCGGTGTTGTTGATGAGGGCCTTCGCCACGATCGGCATCAGGCCGCCCGCGAGTGCGAGCGTGATGCTGTAGGCGAACGACATCGACGTGACGCGATTCTTGAGCGGGAAAATCTCGACGATCATCGCGCCCTGCAGACCGAGCGCCATCGCGAGCGGGATGCCGAGCATGACCTGACCGAGGAAGAACGTCGTCGGGCTGCCGGTCAGCATGTATTGCTGGCCAAAGTAGAGGACGCCGATCAGCACGACGGTGAGCGTGATCATCAGCTTGCGTCGCCCGACCCGGTCGGACAGCCATCCGCCAAACAGCTTGGCGAACAGCACGACGGCGAGGCTCAGGGTGTTCATCAGCTGGAACGTCGTTGACTCTGCCTTGCGCCGCTCGACCGCGAACGTGAACGCCAGGTAGTAGGCCGCGTTGGTCATCGCAACGATGCCGAACGTCTGCACGATCGGCTTCCAGTCGGTCACCAGTGACTGCAGCACGGGCGTGCGCTCCGCCGCGGACTTCACGCCCGCTTCGGACTCTTCGATCCCGCGGCGCAGCCACCAGCCGAGCACGCAGAACAGCACGCTTCCGATGAAGGGAAGGCGCCAGCCCCAGTCTGCGGCGGCGGCGTGACCGAGCTGGCGGTTGACGAGGTAGGCGGTACCCGAACCGAGGATGAACCCGAGTGTCGTGCCGGCGGCGGTCGAGCTGGCGATCAGGCCGCGCAGCAGAGGGGACGATAGCTCGGTGGTGTAGACCATCGATCCGGTGAACTCCCCGCCGAGCGAGAAGCCCTGGATCACACGCATGAGGATGAGCAGGATCGGTGCGGCGATGCCGATCGTGGCGTACCCGGGCAAGAGGCCGATCACGAGCGTGGCGCCGCCCATCAGGGCGATCGACGCGGTGAGCAGAGCGCGGCGGCCGATGCGATCTCCGATGGTGCCGAGCACGAGCCCGCCGATCGGTCGTGCCGCGAAGCCGAGCCAGAACACGATCCATGTGAGCAGCTCGCGGTCGTCCTTGTCCCAGGCTGCGGGGAAGAACTGCGAGCTGATCTCCGAGGAGAAGTAGCCGTATACCGCGTAGTCGAACCACTCGAGGACGTTGCCGATCAGGCCGGCAGCGGCGGTGCGTAGCGGTGACTGCATGGCACGCGTACTATAGAGGCGTGCGCTCTGACGTTGTTTCCGCGGCGGGGCTTTTCGCCGCAGCGTGTGGTTCGCCTACGCCCGCGGCGATCGACGCGCCGATGGGGCCGGGATGGGCGACCTATGTGATCGCGGCCGGTGCTCATGATGCACAGCTCGTCGATCGCGAGCCCAAGAATCCGATCGACGGCGTCGTCTCCGT
>JAYVWH010000009.1:0-4611 GCA_043786265.1 Kofleriaceae bacterium
CGCGGGTCAGATCGCATGCCATCATCACGCGGCGCCGATCGAACCTGTCGGCGACGTGTCCCGCGAGGGGCGCAAGCACGACCGGCATGCCGGTGTGCATGATCACGAGCCAGCCGAGGGCGTCGTAGCCAACGTCAATCCGGGTGAGCACGAGCAGCGTCGCCAGCCAATTAAACCAGTCACCGATGCCGCTGACGGCGTTCGCGGCTAAAAAGCGGCGCAGTGGGCGATTGCGCGCGAGAAGTGCGGCGTAGCCGTCCCGGCGTTTTCCTACCTCTTCGGGGCGGTGGCGTCGCCGCTGTTTTGCCATAGGCAGATCTAACCTTCTTCCGTCTCGCGACGGGTGTGAGTAAGCCCCCCGTTCAGCATCGAGACGATTCGGACCAGCAGTTGCTCATCCGGGGCGTGCGAGATCGCATGCCTCGAGCAGGCACAGCATCCGGGCCGTGCGCAGCTGCTCTGCGCGCGAGGTTTGGCTCTCGACCATGGCCTCGATATCGTTTTTTCCGTCGAGGTTGTCGAACATGTCGACGAGCCCCTTCACTTCGAACCGCTCCGGCCCCACGCGGCGGGTGCGCGCCGCGCGCAGCTTGAGGCTGCCGTGCTTGGCGACCCACGAGTCGATGACCTCCTCGGCCAGGGCCATTGCCCCCGCGCCGAGGATCTCGAAGGCGTTGAAGTCGAGCGGGAACGCCTCGCGCGGGTTCTCGCGTCCCGCGTACCAGGCGAAGCCGCCCTTGTTCCACGTACACACGTCGATGATCTTCGTGCGGACCTGACGGGTCAGATGGCGGAACACTTCGAGTGGCTTGAGCAGGCCGAGGCCGACGAGCGTGTCGCCGAGCTTGCCACCGTAGTGGGGCATCATCGCGAGCGCCATCGCGAGCTCACCGTCGGACAGCACGCCCTTGGTGACGAGATAGTTACCGAACAGCTCGCTCGCGACGTTCGACGACACGTACTCGGGCTGCCCATCGCGAACGTAGATCTCCTTCTTGATGCCGCCAACGGCAACCACGAGGAGACCCGTGGCACGCGCCGTCATCAGGCGGAACAGCACGCGCAGCGGTGACGTCAGCGAGAAGTCACCCGCGTCATCGGGTGGCTCGGCGATGTCGGCGAGCGCGGGGGGCGTGGGCGGCTTCTTGCGCGAAAGCTCGTCGGGCGACAGCAGCTTGATGTCGCGGGACCGCGTATTGGCCGGCTCCTCCGTCAGGTCGTCGAACGAGTGACGCATCTCGAGCGATGGCGGCACAGACCGTGGGGCCGCAGGCGTCGCGGACGACGGCTCGGGTAGCACGATCGCCTCGACGGCCGCGCTGATCGTGTCGGCGATCGGTGCTTCGGGCACGCCCGGATCGATCTTGTGCGCTTCCTTGAGCGGGATAATCGCGACCTGCGAGCCGAGGGTCTTCGTCCGTGGCGGAGCGATCGGCGGCACGGTGATCACCGACTGCTTGCGCAGGGCACCCGGTGGCGCCTTGGGAATCGAGATTGCCAGCGAGGGCGCGGGCGGCGGCGCCAGCTCTGCCTGGGCGGTCATGGGCTTCTGCGGCGGGTCCGCCTGCTCGGCGTCGTAGCTCACCGAGATGACCGGCATGCTGACGTCATCCACGTCCATCGCCATCATCGGCACGGAGTCGAGGTTGTCGCTCGGCGCACGGCCGATGACCGGATCCGGATCGGCCGACGCCTCGCCCGCCGCGAGCTTCGCGCGGCGATCGTCGACGGCCCCCTTCAGCTCGCCGACGACATCGGCGACGTGCTTGTTCGTGATCCGGTGGCGGTGCTCGAACAGCCACTCGGCGAGTGCATCCCGGAACGCCGACGCACTTGCATAGCGTTCGTCGACCGACTTCTTGAGTGCCTTGCGTACGATCGCGTTGAGATCGGGATCGATGTCGATGCCGTACTTGTCCAGCCGGGTCAGCTTGGCGTCGCGCACCATCAGCAGCACGTCGAGCTCGTTCGCCGCGGCAAACAGTCGCCGTCCGGTGAGCAGCTCTGCGAGCAAGACACCGACCGAGAACACGTCGCTGCGCCCATCGAGCGGCAGTTCGATCACCTGCTCGGGGCTCATGTAGCCGTACTTGCCCTTGAGCGTTCCGGTCTTGGACTTATGTGCTCGGTCCGGATCGATCGCGCGCGCGATACCGAAATCGACGAGCTTGACGTCACCGCGCGTCGACAACAGCACGTTGGACGGCGAGATATCGCGATGCACGATCCCGAGCGACGAGCCGTCCTCGTCGATGATGTTGTGCGCGTAGTCGAGCGCATCGAGGACCTCGTGCGCGATCCACGCAGCGAGCTGCGGCTCGACGCGCCGGCGCCGAGTCGCAAACTCGCGCAGCAGGGCGAGCACGTCGATGCCATCGATGAACTCCATCGAGATGAACAGCCCGTCATCGACCTTACCGAGCTCGAACGTCTGCGCGATCTTGGGATGGACGAGCCGCGCGGTCAGCTTGGCCTCGTCGATGAACATCGCCGTGTAGGTCTCGTCGCCCAGCAGGTGCGGGAGCAGCCGCTTGATCACGACCTTCTTCTGGAATCCGTGCTCGCCCGGCGAGGTCGCGACATACAGCTCCGCCATCCCGCCCCTGGCGAGACGCTCGATCAGCTGATAGCGGCCAAAGCCGACCGGGAAGGGTTCTCCCACCGCGTCAAAATCGTATCACGCCGCGCGTCATTTCAGCTTCTTCGCATCAACAAGTGACCCGCGCGTTCCAGCGCATGGGCCACCGCGCTGTCGAGCCGATCGAAATGCTGGAACGAAAGATTGCTGTCGCCCGTGAGCTTCGCCACTAATTCACGTAAGGGCCGTCGCGCAGATGACATCAGGACTTGGAGCGCACTGCCCTCGGCCTGCTCCAGGAACGCGCGGTAGCCGCGTTCGAAGTTCTTCTCACCCTGCGCCGCAAGGCCTGCGCAGTCGATGATGAGGCACGGCGCGCCGGTACCGACCGCCAGCATCCAGGCGCGCGCGAGCAGGCTGTCGAGGACGCTCGCTGTCGGCGCACCGACGAGCAGGACGGCAGGCACGCGCGGCAGCAGCTCGATCACGGGGGTGCCGTTCTCGAGCTGGTCGGCCATCTGCTCGCGCAGTGACTGCATCCCCGACGTGGCAAATGCGTCGACCGCGACCAGCGTCAGCCATTCGAACAGGCGGGTCAGCGCCACCGACTCGTCGGGCGCGATCATGCTCGCGACGACCTCGCGGAGCTCGAGCAGCAGCGCGGCGACGTCGTAGCCGGTGGCTCCCTCGCTCGAGAACTGGGCCCCCAGGAACGCGCAGCTGCGTTCCAGCTCGCGGGTGGCGTCCGAGCCGGGGCGTAGCCCCTCGTGGCCACCGAATGCGGCCTCGGTTAGCGCCTCGATGAGGCTGGCGACCTGGGCGGTGTGGGTCGCGGCCTTGGTCTCACGCCGAAACCGCAACGGCGAGCGTTCGAAGCGGACGATCCAGCCAGCCAGGATCTCGCTCGGACGCTCGCGCAGCACGGCAGCGAGCTGGGGCCCTTCGGTCACCGATTCACCCTACCAAGCAGATCCGGGTCCTGCCATGTTACGATGCCGACCGGGTGCACTTTGAAGCTGGTCTCCGTAGCCCGCACTGACGTCGGTCGTAAGCGGCAAATCAACGAGGACGCCTTCTTCCGCGACGATGCGCGTGGGTTCTATGTGGTTGCAGATGGGGTAGGTGGCCACAACAAGGGCGAGATCGCCAGCCGCGAAGCCGTCGACCAGCTCAAGTCATGGGTCTACGGGGCCCAACGTGATCTGGATCGCCTTGTCGAGCGCATCGCCCTCGGCGACTCCGAATGCGTCTGGGAGGTCCGCCGGCTCCTCGAGTCGGGGGTCAAGCAGGCCTGCTACATGGTCTACGGCATGGCCGAGCTCGATCCCGAGAAGAAGGGCATGTCGACCACATTGTCGGCGATGCTCGTGCGCGCGAACTACGCGTTTGCCGTCCACGTCGGCGATTCGCGCGTGTATCGCGTTCGCAAGGGCAACGTGCTCCAGCTGACCGAGGACCACACGCTGATCAACTACAAGCTCAAGCACGGCATGATAACGAAGGCCGAGGCCGAAAAGGCTAGCGGCAAGAACGTCATCACTCGTGCGGTCGGCCACAAGGACTACGTTCAGGTCGACACCGCCGACATCGACGTCGCCGCGGGCGATCGGTTCCTCCTGTGCAGCGACGGTCTGCACGGCTACTTCACCGATAACGACCGCGAGGTCGCCGAGCTGTGTGGCGAGGGCGATCTGGAAGAGTGCGCCGACGCCGCGATCTCGCTCGCGAATCAGCGCGGCGGCAAGGACAACATCACTGCGCTCGTCGTCGAGGTCGCTGCGTAGCTGATGCGTCGCTTCCTGCCGTGCCTGCTCGCCCTCGCGGCGTGCGGCGACAAGCAGGCCGCATCGCCGCCCGTCGCGAGTCGCCTACCGCCCATACCGGTCGCGGTCACGGGCGCGGTACCGACTGTGTCCGGTATCGTGATCGATCGCGACACGCGGGATCCGGTGCAGGACGTCGAGGTCGTACTGCGCGGCGCGGCGGGCGACATCACGACGCGCACCAGGGCGAACGGAACCTTCACCGTCTCG
>JAYVWH010000010.1:0-14767 GCA_043786265.1 Kofleriaceae bacterium
CCGATCACGGCGATAGCGCGACATTGGTCGGGGACACCGCGGTCGCGACGGCGACCGCCCGCGAGACCACGCGCGGCGGCAACGCGATGCTCGACACCGCAGCGGCCGGACCCACGCCGCACGCCGGCACGCCATCGATCAGCATGACCGGGATGCCCGAAATGGTCGGCTCGACATTGTCGGGTCGCTACCTGGTCACGCGCAAGGTCGGGCAGGGCGGCATGGGCGCCGTCTACGAGGCGACGCACACGCTGATCGGCAAGCGCGTCGCGGTCAAAGTCCTGCTCGAAAAGTACGCGCAGCGCGAAGCGATCGTGAAGCGCCTCAAACAAGAGGCGCAGCTCGCATCATCGATCGGCAACGAGCACATCATCGACATCACCGACTTCGGCAACACCGAAGACGGCCGCACGTTCGTCGTGATGGAGTTTCTCGAGGGCGAGTCGATGGCAGAGTGCCTCGGCCGCGAGCCCAAGATGGCCGAGCAGCGCATCCTGCGCATCTCCGCGCAGACGGCGTCGGCGCTCGCTGCCGCGCACGCCAAAGGCGTCGTTCACCGCGACATCAAGCCCGAGAACATTTTTCTCCTGAAGCGCAAAGAGCAGGACTTCGTGAAGGTCGTCGACTTCGGCATCTCGAAGTCGCTGCGTGCGAGCGCTGAAGACGAAGAGACCGTTCGACTCACGCAGACCGGCATGGTCCTCGGCACGCCGCTCTACATGTCGCCCGAGCAGGCGCGCGGCGACGAGGATCTCGACCATCGCGTCGATATCTACGCGCTCGGCATCATCATGTACGAATCGGCGAGCGGTCGCGTCCCGTTCTCCGGCAACAACTACCTCGCGGTGATCTCGCAGGTGCTCAACGAGGACCCCACGTCGTTGCGCGAGATCCGGCCCGAGCTGTCCGACGAGTTCGAGGCGATCGTCACGAAGGCGATGGCAAAGAACCGAAAGGACCGCTACGAGAACGCGACCGAGATGCTCGCGGACCTCAACGCGCTGCTCGACGATCCGACGCATTCGACCGAGCGCGCGAAGATCACCGGACCGCGGCGCATGATGGCGCGCGCACCGAAGATCCCGCGCATGGCATGGGCGATCGGTGGCGCGGGGATCGTAGCCGCGGGCGTCGCGATCGCGGTGATGCTGCTAATGGGCAGCAAGGCCAAGAAGCTACGCAAGCAACAGCCGATTGCCGGCGTGGTGTTCGATGCCGGCGTCGCGCACACCGTCGAGACGGATTCGGCACCTGCCGTGCCTGCGGTCGAGACGATCAAGCTCAAGATCGTGACCGACCCGCCGGGCGCACAAGTCTATCGCGAGTCCGAGCTGCTCGACACCGACACGGTGTCGTTCGTGAAGAACAACAAGGAAGTGAAGCTGACTGCGCAGCTCGCCGGCTACGACGACGCGACCTCGACAGTGAACCCGCTCGAGCGCCAGGACGGCGACACGATCCGGCTGCAGCTCAAGAAGTCCAAGGGCGAGCGCAAGACGACGAAGATCAAGCCAGGCGCAGGCGCAGGCTCGGCCGCGGGATCCGGCGCCGGTAGCGCCGCGCCGGTCAACCACACCGGTGGCGAGCTCAGCACGACTCCGTTCGGTAAGAAGTGAGAGTCTGGATCGTCGCTGCGGTGTTGCTCGCCGCGTTCGGGGCGCGCGCGAACGCGCAAGGCGACTTCCGCACGCGCGATGCCGGCTTCATCGGAAAGGACGTTCAAGTCCTCGAGATTGACGATTGCCCGCCACCGCCGCCGGGCAACGTCGACCAGCTGGACAAGATCGGCGGCGAGCACTTCGCCCGCGGCGAGGTCCTCTATGTTCAAGGCGACTACAAGGGCGCGGCGAAGGAGCTCGTCGCTGCCTATTGCATCAAGCCGTACTACACGATCCTCAAGGACATCGGCCAGATCTACGAGCGCGAGCTCGATTACGAGCGTGCCATCGCCTACCTCGAACGCTACGTCATGCAGATGCCCATGGACGCGAAGCGCGCGAGCGCGTGCGAGGCGGATCCGCAGGACGACCGCAAGAACATCAGCGCACGCATCAAGGTGCTCCAGGGACTGCACGCGAAGATCCGGATCAACACCGAGCCCGACGACGCGGAGATCACGCTGTCGAACGAGCAGGGGCTCCGCAATCGCGGCAAGTCGGGTCAGGAGATCGAGGTCAAGGGCGGGCACTACGACGTGTTGATCGAGCGCAAGGGCTACGTGTCGATCGTCCAGGAAGTGCGCGCGGAGATCGGCAAGCCGTACACGCTGTTCGCGCGCCTCGACGCAAAAAAGGGCAAGGTCCGCGTCCGCACGGTGCCCTCGAATGCGCGGCTGTTCCTCGATCAGAAGCAGGTCGGCGTCGGCGAATACGAGGACGAGCTCGCAGGTGGTCACTACACGCTCGTTGCTGAAGCCGGGGACTACGTCACCGGCACGCGCGAGATCGAAGTGATCGCCGACCGCGACACACCGGTGACGATCGAGCTTCAGCCGCAACCTCAGACCGGCCGGCGTCAGTTCATCGCCTACTCGACGATCGCAGGTGGCATCGCGGGCGGCACGCTCGCGGGCGCAACCGGCGAACCATCGATCATCATCGCCGGTGCGACCGTCGGCCTCGGCGCTGGTTTCTTCGGCTCCTACTTCGTCACCCCACGCGACATCCCGCTCGGGACCAGCTCGCTCACCATCACCTCGTCGCTGATCGGCGGCGTGCTCGGCGGCGCTGCGACGGTGCTGTTCACCGGCGAGGCCAATCGCATCGCGCCGGCGGTCGGTAGCGGCCTCGTGCTCGGCGGCATGGCCGGCTACTACTTCGGCTCCCGCTCGGACATCGCGCCCGGCGACGCTGCTGTGATCAACTCGGGTGCGACGTGGGGCACCGTCGTCGGCTCGCTGTTCTCGAGCAGCTTCGACGCGACGTCCGAGCGGCGCATCGGTGCGAGCTTCGTGCTCACGGGGCTCGGCATCGGCACGCTCGGTGGCGTGATGATGACGCGCTACTTCGACGTCAGCCGTACACGCGCGGCGCTGATCGACCTCGGTGGTGTGGTCGGCGTCTTCGTCGGCGCCGCGATCGATAACGTCGTCGCACAGGCGAACCAGAGCACTGCGATGAATACCGAGCGAACTGCGAATTACAGTCTCGCGGGCCTCGCGACCGGCCTCATCCTCGCCGGCGTGCTGACCCGAAATCTAGATACGCCCAAACTCGCCGTGACTCCGGTCGTTTCCAAGACGCAGGCAAATGGCTCGACGACGACGACTTTCGGCGTCGGCGGCACGTTTTGATGTAGGGTCCGCGCTCGTCTTATGGAGCAGCGACAAAGTGCATGCCCGCTCGATTGTCCGGACCTCTGTAGTCTGACCGTCACGGTCGATCAGGGGCGGGTCGTCGAGGTCGACGGAGATCACAGAAACCCGATCACCGACGGTTTTATTTGCGGCAAGGTCCGCAAGATCACCGACCACCTGTACTGCGACGAGCGCGTGCTGCACCCGATGATCCGCACCGGCGCCAAAGGGGCCGGCGGGTGGCGCCAAGCGAGCTGGGACGAGGCGCTCGACTACGTGGCCGACAAACTCCGTTCGATCAAGGCGCGTTCGGGCGGCGAGGCGATCTTGCCGTACCACTACGGCGGCTCCAACGGCTGGCTCACCGACGCTGGTGTCACCACGCGATTCTTCCGGCGCATGGGCGCGTCGAACCTCGCTCGCACGTTCTGCGCGTCGGCGACCACGGCCGCGACCCGCGGGCTCTACGGCATGTGGGCCGGCGTCGCGCTCGAAGACTACGTCCACAGCAAGCTGATCGTGCTGTGGGGCGTGAATCCGTCGGCGACCGGCATCCACCTGGTGCCGATGATCGACAAGGCGCGCGAGGCCGGTGCCAAGCTCGTAGTCGTAGATCCGCGCCGGACTCCGCTCGCGCGCCGCGCCGATCTGCACTTGCCGATCCGCCCGGGAACCGATCTGCCGGTCGCACTCGCCGCGATCCACGCACTGTTCGAGCGCGGTCACGCCGATCTCGCATTCCTCGATCGTCACGCGGCGGAGGTCGATGGCCTGCGTAATCGCGCTGCACGCTGGTCGATCGAGGCGGCCGCTCGGGAAGCGCAGATCGATCCGGCGCTGCTCGATCAGTTTGTCGAGCTGTATGCCGCGTCCTCGCCTGCCGTGATCCGCGCGGGCTGGGGCATGGAGCGCAACCGCAACGGTGGGAGTAGCGTCGCTGCGGTGCTCGCATTGCCCGCAGTCGCCGGTAAGTTCTGCGTGCGCGGTGGCGGATACACGATGAGCAACGGCGACGCGAAGTGGACCGTCGGGGCCGAGGATTCGATCCAGGAGCCGCCCACCAAGACGCGCACGATCAACATGAGCGAGATCGCAAAGGCGCTCGCCACTGTCGAAAGCCCACGGATCGAGGCGATGGTCGTCTACAACTGCAATCCGGTCGCAACCGCGCCGGACCAGCGCGCGCTCGTCGAGCAACTCTCCCGCGAGGACGTGTTTGTCGTCGTGCACGAGCAGGTGTGGACCGACACCGCACAACTCGCGGACGTGGTCCTGCCGGCAACGTCGTTCCTCGAGCATCGCGAGCTGCGACGCGGGTACGGCGTGATGCGCATGTTCGACAGCCCCGCGGTTGCCACCGCCCCCGGTGAGGCGCGAAACAACACTGCCGTGTTCGGTGCGCTGCTCGAGCGCCTCGGCCTCGTGCGTGAAGGCGATGCGATGACCGAGGACGAGCTCGTCGCTCGCACATTCGCGCAGAGCGAGCACGGCCCCGCGCTACGCAGCCAGCTCGCGAACGCGACGATCGCCGAGCCGCCGCACGGACCGCGCCCGGTGCAGTTCGTCGACGCATTCCCGGGCACGCCCGACGCGAAGATTCATCTGTTGCCCGCGGCTCTCGAGGCCGAAGCCGGTGGCCTCTACCTCTACAAGGCCGATCCGGCGTCGACCGAGTTCCCGCTCGCGCTGATCTCGCCCGCACTGGCGACACAGATCAGCTCGTACTTCGGCCAGCTGCGCACCGCACCGGCTCACCTCGAGCTCTCGCCGTCCGATGCGGCCGCGCGCGGCATCGGCAATGGCGACAGCGTACGGATCTGGAACCAGTACGGTGAGGTTCACTGCGAGGCGAAGGTCGCGGCCGAGATCCGCGACGGTGTGTGCGTGCTGCCGAAGGGGTTGTGGCGCAAGCACACAAAGAATGGCTACACGTCGAACGCGCTGATCCCGCCGGGGCTTGCCGATCTCGGTGGTCAGGCGGCGTTCAACGATGCGCGCGTTCAGGTCGAGCGCGCCTAGCTCGCAAGTAGCAGCGCGATGCCGATCGCGGACACGACAATCGCCGCAATCACGATCACGAGATAGCGACGCGCGTCCGACGCCGGCGCCTGGGTGGCCGCCGTGCTCCGGCCCGGCATGCTCGCGCCCGGCATGCTCCCGTACGGCGGTGGCGTCGAGGGCACGCCTGGGTTCGTTGGCGCCATCAAGGGCGGGAACTGCTGGTGCTGCATGCTGACACCCGACGGCAACCGGTGCGCCGGGTTGCTCGTGCTCGCGCCCGGCATGCTGTGGCCCGCGAGAGTCTGCTGCGACAGGATGTTCATGCTCTGGTACGACATGCTCGGCTGATCCGGCATCGGCGTCGGCGGTGGCGCAGGGAGCGGCATCGCCTCACTCATCGACGGCGCGCCTGGCTCCCGTCGCCTCGTCATCTCCATCGACGGATAAGGCATCTCGTTCATCGTCGGGGCGCTGTTCGTCGGCGGATGCGTGTACGGCGTGCCAGGACCGGGTGGCATCGCGAGACCTGCCGCGGTCATCGTCGGGATCTTCGAGCCCTTGAGCCGCTTGAGGACCGCGCGTATGGCGGCGAGCGTCGGACGGCCGTCAGGCTCCTTCGCGAGCATTGCCTCGATCAGCTGCACCAGCTCCTCGGGCAACCCGGGACACTTCGCAGCGAGCGACGGAATCGGTTCGTCCTGGTGCGCGAGCAGCGTGTCGATCGAGCTGCCCCTCTTGTACGGAACCGTACCGGCGAGGATCTCGAACGCCATCACCCCGAGCGAGTAGATGTCGGAGCGGAAGTCCACCTGGTCGCTCGCGCGCGCTTGCTCGGGAGACATGTAGACCGGCGTTCCCAGCACGCTGCCCGCCAATGTCCGGTACTTGCTGCTCGACACGGCACTCTGCGTCGATGACAGCTTGAGCAGGCCCCAGTCGAGGATGCGGACCTCGGGCCACCGGCCGGGCACGCTCACCATGAAGACGTTGTCGGGCTTTAGATCGCGGTGGATGATTCCCTTGTCGTGCGCCGCGAGCAGTGCCGACGACAGCTCGTCGATCACGCTCGCGGCCTCGCTGACATGCAACGGTCCGCGTTTTAACCGTCGACGCAACGTCTCACCGGCGAGGTGATCCATGACGTAGTAGCTGCGGCCGTCAGAGAGCGTGCCGAACGCGAAGATGTCGACGATGTTGGGGTGGCCGACCTGATTGACCGCGCGCGCTTCCATCATGAAGCGCTCGACGGCGGCGGGGTTGCCGGATAGCTCGGGCTTGAGGACCTTCACCGCGGCCCTCTTGCCGATCACCGGATGCGTCGCCGAGTAGACGACCCCCATGCCGCCACTACCGAGCTCGCCGTCGATCACGTAGCCGCCGACGTCGGTCCCCGGCGCGAGGTGGTCGTCTGCCGTGGTGAGCGTCGCGCCGTCGGCCTGAAATGGATCGACGACATCGACCGCGTCGATCGCGTCGGTCGGCCGTTCGTCGTCGCTCGTTCCCACCGATTGGAAGTGTAACGCGAGTTGTGTCGCGAGAACGATTACGAGCGCGATGGCGGAAGCGACCACGAAGACGAGGCCCAGGAAGAGCCAGGTCTTCCCGCCGATGCCGGGGCGTGCGGCGGCGACCGGGTGACGACGCATGGCCTCGATGCGGGCCGGTGCTACGCCGAGCTTGGTTGTAGGGATCGGTCCAGGCACGGGCAGTCCAGCCGGGGGCGGCATCACTGGCTAGGACGCCCCAGGCGGCCCATCCGCCTGCGTCCGCCTCCTGTCGTCCTCCGCCGTTCACGATTTACGCTCAAAGCGTGTCGAGAAACGCGATCAAAGCGGTGCGTTCGGCGCGCGTCGCCATGCGGAATGATTCGCGCGCAGCGGTCGCTTCGCCGCCGTGCCACAAGATGGCTTCCTCCAGCGTCTGCGCTCGGCCGTCGTGGAGGAACGTCACCATCGGCGAAACGATCTTGGCGAGGCCGATGCCCCACAGTGCCGGCGTGCGCCACTCGGTTCCCTCCGCGAGAAAATCCGGCCGCCCGTCGCTGAGTCGGTCGCCCATGTCGTGCAGCAGGATGTCCGTGTACGGATGGATCCGCTGATTCGCGAGTGCAGCGATCGGGTGCGCTCCTGTCTCAAGCGTTGTGACGTGACAGCTCGCGCAGCCGAAGTCATGGAACAGCACGTTGCCCTCGAGCGCATCCGCGTCGCGTAGTGCGGCGGCCGGGACGGCACTCGTCGACACGAAGAACGTCGCGTCCTCGAGCTGCATGTCATTGAGGTCGCGCTGTCCGTCATCCTCGGGGAACACGATGCTCGACAGTCCGATGTCGTTCTCGAACGCGCCGGCGACCTGCAGGTGCAGCGTCGACGTGTTCGCCTTCCAGCCGAACCGTCCAACGACGGTTGCCTGCTGCTCGGGATCCCACACGTGGTTGAGCCGACCGGAGATGCCGTCGCCGTCGGCGTCGTTCTCGTCGGAGAGCGCGGTCAGCGTCGCTTCCGGAATCGCTTCGAGGAGGCCGAGACCGACGACCGGTGGTCCGATGCGATACGACATGCGTGTGGACCCGGGAAGAAACGCTCCGTCGGGCGTGCGGACATCAACCTTGGGCTCGCGGAGCGCGACCAGCTCACCATCGCCATAGCTCTGCGCGGATTCGATCCACGTGAGCACCACGTGCACCTCCGGAAGTCCGGCGACCGCATGGTCCTGCAGCTGTGTGCCGTAGCCGGCGAGTGGGACGGGACCTCCCGGGTCACCGCCGGTGCCGTCGGGAATGCTGACGCGCACGAGCGCCTGGGACGTCATCCCGGTGCCGATCTGTGACTGCCCGCGTCCATTGCCGGCGTGACACGCGAGGCACGCGATGTTGTTGAACAGGCGCCCGAGCTTCGGCGGCTCCCAGTGAAAATCGAACGGGCTGCGTCCCTGCTGGTAGCGTGCGCGCTCGGCGTCATTCAGGTTCGCGGCGGGCAGGCGCAGGCTGTCACGCGTTCGCTCGTCGACGGTCGTGTCGCCGCCTTGGCGGTCGTTACCCTCGAGGCTGTCGCCGCACGCCGGTGTGGCGAGGGCGAGCCCCGCAACCCAGAGCCACCGTCGAGCAACCATCGTCGCCAGGATACCAGGATGTAGCCCGGCTTAGACGAGCTTCTCGTTCGCTACGAGCTGCTCGTAGGTCTCGCGCGTGCGGATCACACTGTAGCTTGCGCCGCTGACGAGAACCTCGGGCGCGCGAGGACGCGTGTTGTAGTTGGACGCCATCGCCGAACCATATGCGCCAGTGGCGCCGATCCATACCAGCTCGCCTTGCTCCATCTCGGGGAGCTCGCGATCGCGGGCGAAGAAGTCACCCGTCTCGCAGATCGGCCCGACCACATCGGTCACCACCTGCGCGCGGTTCGGATCCTTGACCGGCTTGATCGGGTGGTACGAGCCGTACAGCGCCGGGCGCATCAGATCGTTCATCGCAGCGTCGACGATCGTGAAGTGCTTGGCCTCGTTGCGCTTGCGATAGAGCACACGCGAGATCAGCGCGCCGGCCTGGCCGACGATCACGCGACCGGGCTCCGTGAGCAGCTTGATCCCGAGTGAGGTCAGCGGCTCGAGGGCGGTGCGCACGGCCTTGCCGTACTCGGCCGGGCTCGGCGGAACTGCGTCGCCCTTGCCGTAGTCGATGCCGAGGCCACCGCCGATGTCGACGTGCTCGAGCTTGACGCCGTCCTTGGCGAGCAACTGAACGAGGTCGACGAGGCGCGCGATCGCGTCCGTGAATGGCGTGGTCTTTGTGAGCTGCGAGCCGATGTGAAAATCGACGCCGGCGACTTGCAGCGCCTTGCTGGCAGCGGCCGTCTTGAACAGCTCGCGGGCCTCGGCCATCGAGACGCCGAACTTGTTCTGCTTGAGGCCGGTCGAGATGTACGGGTGCGTCTCCGGATCGACGTCGGGATTGACGCGCAGCGAGATCTTTGCGCGCTTGCCCATGCTCGATGCAACGCGGTCGAGCACGAGCAGCTCCTCGCCGGACTCGACGTTGAAGCAGCCAATGCCGGCCTCGAGCGCCGACTTCATCTCGCCTTCGGTCTTGCCGACACCGGAGAACACCACTGCATCGGCATCGCCGCCGGCGCGCAGCCAGCGATACAGCTCACCGATCGAGACGATGTCCGCGCCTGCGCCGAGCTGGACGAGGACGCCGAGGACGCCGAGCGTGGAGCACGCCTTGACCGCGTAGCAGACCTCGTGGTTGATGCCTTCGAGCGCGGCGTCGAAAGCCTTGTACGCGCGCTCGATGTCCGTGCGGCTGTAGACGTAGACCGGAGTCCCGACCTCGTTCGCGATCTGGGTCAGTGCGACGTCTTCACAGAACAGCTCATCGTAACGGTACTGGAACGGGCCCATGGACCCCGGGTTCTACCCCAGCTCGGCGGCGATGCGTTCGATCTCTGACAGAACTCGTGTGCGCGCCGGTCCGCCAACGAGGTCGCGACGGTCGACGGCGCGGGATGGGTCGAGCCAATCCGCGAGATCTGGGCCAAAGCTCGGGTGCGCCGCAAGCAGCTCCGCCTGCGTCAGCTGGGTCAGCTCCACTCCGCGAGCGCTGGCGACCCGGACCAGGTGGCCCGAGATGTCGTGCGCTTCCCGGAACGGGACGCCCTTGGTGACCAGGTAATCGGCGACCTCGGTCGCTACCAGGTAGCCCGCATCGACGGCAGCGCGCATGCGTTTCGTGTCGAACACCAGGCTCGCGACCATACCGCGCGCGACCGTGAGGCAGGCCGTCACCGTCTCGACGGCGTCGTAGAGCGGCTCCTGCGTCTCCTGAAGATCCTTGTTGTAGGCAAGCGGCAGCCCCTTCACGACGGTCATCAGAGTGACCCACGCGCCGATCACGCGGCCGGCCTTACCGCGTACGAGCTCGGCGAGGTCGGGGTTCATCTTCTGCGGCATCAGCGAGCTGCCCGAGCAGTACGCCTCGCCGATCTTCGCGAAGCCGAACTCTTGCGACGTCCACAGCACGAGCTCCTCGCCGAGGCGCGACAGATGGACCTGAACGAGCGCGCATGCAGCGACCAGCTCGATCACGAAATCACGATCGCCGACGGCGTCGAGCGAGTTGCGCGTGACCTCGGAGAATCCGAGTGACGCAGCCGTCCGCTCGCGATCGATCGGTAGTGTGGTGCCGGCGAGTGCACCGGATCCAAGGGGAGATTCATCGGTGCGGTGCGCGGCGTCGGCGATCCGGCCGCGATCGCGCACGAGCATCGCCTCGTAGGCGAGGAGGTGATGTGCAAGGCGCACAGGCTGTGCGCGCTGTAGATGCGTGTACCCGGGCATCAGCGTGTCGATATGCGCGCGCGCCTGCTCGAGGAGAGCGCGACGGAGCGCGTCGATGTCATCGATCAGGGTCTCGGCAGCGGCTAGTGCGTAGAGGCGAAGATCGGTGGCGACTTGATCGTTGCGGCTGCGCCCTGTGTGGAGACGGCGGCCGGCGTCGCCGATCTGATCGATCAGGCGCGCTTCGACGTTCATGTGCACGTCTTCGAGCGCCTCGTCCCACGGCAGCTCTCCGCTCGTGAGCTGGGCTTCGACCCTGCGGAGTCCGCTCACGATCGCGGTGACGTCGGTCGTCGAGATCAGACCTTGCGCTACGAGCATCTCTGCGTGTGCGATCGAGCCCGCGACATCATGCGGGAGTAGGCGGCGGTCGAAACCGACGCTGGCGTTGAGCGCGGCGGCGACGGGATCGAGCGCGCCCTCGAATCTGCGACCGCGAGCGCCTTTGGGACCGGACATCGCGACGACTATAGCGGACAGATCATCCGGCTAGCGAGACACTCCTCCGCATGAACAGAGGAAACGTCGGCGGTGGCAGGTCGTTACCTTGCGGTAATCGCCGCACCCCATAGGATGGCGTCAACAACATGATGAACGCGATGCCGATGAACAACACCAACATGGGGATGCCGATGATGAACTCGATGCCGATGATGAACGGAATGAACCCGATGATGGGCATGAACCCGATGATGGGCATGATGAACCCGATGATGGGCATGAACCCGATGATGGGCATGAACCCGATGATGGGCATGAACCCGATGATGAACATGGGCATGCCGATGATGATGCCGATGGGCATGGGCATGCCGATGAACTGCAAGATGACCTGCGAGATGACCAAGGACGGCATGGTCTGCAAGATGATGCCGACGGACATGGCTCAGATGGACATGATGAAGAGCCGCTGCGAGATGATGATGAACATGATGAACATGGGTATGCCGTGCATGATGATGTGCGGTGGCATGCCGATGATGATGATGCAGGGCTAAACCCCAGCTCATCTCTGTGTCCGTGATGACGCCGCGCCGAATGCGCGGCGATTTTATTTTCGGCGCGTCAGCCGATTTCTTCGGCGTACGTCATCACGAGATACATGACAGCCTCGCCCTTGCCGGGATTCCGGTAGGCGTGCGGGGTGTCAGCCTCGAACAGAATCGAATCGCCGGTCTCGAGGCGGTGAGTGTCACCCGCCACATCGATCTCGATGGTGCCACCGGTGACGACGAGGTTCTCGCTCGTACCCGGCGGGTGCCCATCCGCATCCTCGACGCAGCCGGCAGCGAGGCGGAGCTCGTAGAACTCGACGCGGCGTGGCTCGTCGAACGGAAACAGAGCGCGCGACGAGAAGCTGCGATCCTTGCTGGTCAGGATCTTCGACTCCTGCGACCGCAGGACGAGCGCACCGGACTGCGTGCGCGTGGAGATCAGCGCGGAGAAGGTGACCTCGAGTGCGCGCGCGATCTTCCACAGAACGTTGATCGTCGGAGCGGACTGGCCGAGCTCGATCTGACCGAGCATCGCGCGCGAGACACCAGAGACTTGGGCCAAGCGCTCGAGCGACAGGCCGCGCCGCGTGCGCAGGCGCCGAAGGTTCACACCGACGACGGGCGCGAGGTCGGCTTGTTCGGGCGTTGGCGGAGCGGCCTCGCCGTTCGGTGGTTTGGCAGCAGCAGCGCCGGACGCGGCGTCATCTGTACGCGACGTCTTCTCGACTCGCTGGCTTGCCATGTTGGTACCTGACGCTTTCTTCTTCACCAGACCCAGACCGGTACCCAGTATACCCACACGGCCGGAGCTGCCGGGGTCACCGGGACGGACTGGAGCTGCGGCGACACCGTCTTCTTTTCACCGCGGTTGCGACGGTAGTCGTCGAGACTCACGATGTTCGAAGCCAAGGCGGCGTTGCTCATAGACAGATGATTATCCGCTTCAACGGATGCGTCAATCTGTTTTGACGGATGAAATGCCAGGTGCCTGAAAGTGCTAGCTTAAAATGTAAATCCGATGAGACGGCCTCAGCGTCAGTGCGAGAGGCCGCCCGGGCTTCCGTAGGCGGACTCGCCGTGGAGGGCACCGTCGAGGCCTTCCGACTCGACCTCGGCCGTCACGCGCAGGCCGATCGTCAGGTCGATGATCTTGAGCAGCACGAAGGTTACGACGGCTGCCCAACCGCCCGCAGCAGCGATACCGATCGCTTGCTTGCCGAGCAGCGAGAGGCCGCCTGCATTGCCGCCATTGAGCGCAGCGCGCGCGAACACGCCCGTGAGTAGCGCACCGGTTGCACCACCGACACCGTGGACACCGAAGGCGTCGAGTGCGTCGTCGTAGCCGAGCCGCATCTTGACCAGCACCGCGCCGTAGCAGATCGCACCGGCGGCCGCACCGATGCCGATCGCGACCATCGGCGAGACGTAGCCTGCAGCCGGCGTTATCGCGACGAGTCCAGCGACAAGACCGGACGCGACACCGAGCATCGTGAACTTCTTGATCCGCGCACCCTCGACGATCGCCCACGTGATCGCACCGGCGGCGGCGGCGACGTGCGTGTTGACCATCGCAAGCGCGGCGGTGCCGTTGGCGCCCGCACCACCTGCATTGAAGCCGAACCAACCGAACCACAGGATGCCCGCACCCAGCACCGTCATCGTCAGGTTGTGCGGCGCTTGCCGTACCGTCGGGTAGCCCTTGCGCTTGCCGAGGACGAGCGCGACCACGAGCGCGGAGACACCAGTGGACAGGTGAACGACGGTGCCGCCCGCGTAGTCGATCGCGCCGAGCTTCATCAACCACCCGCCGGTCGCCCACGACCAGTGTGCGATCGGATCGTAGACGACCGTCGTCCACAGCAGCGTGAAGATGCAGTATGCGGAGAACTTGAACCGCTCCGCGTACGCACCGGAGATCAACGCGGGCGCGATCACGGCGAACATGCACTGGTAGGCGAAGAACGCGTAGTGCGGCACCGTGCCGTGCGCGCTGGTCTCGTTGATCCCGCTGAGACCCACGAAGTCGAGACCGCCGACAACGCCGCCGATGCTGGTACCGAACGCCAACGAGTAGCCGATGACGGCGAACTGCAGCGTCACCAGGCCCAGCGCGAAGAAGCTGTGCATGAATGTGGACAGCACGTTCTTGCCCTGCACCATGCCGCCGTAAAACAGGGCGAGGCCGGGGGTCATCAGCATGACCAGGGCCGCCGAGATCAGGAGCCATGCGGTATCGCCGTCCATCATCCCTGTCACTTTGACCGGGACCATGTTTCCGGCGCGTAACCGGCGCGCAAAATGCTAGGTGCTACTTCGTACCGAACAGGCGATCGCCGGCGTCGCCGAGGCCGGGGACGATGTAGCTCTTCTCGTTGAGGCGCTCGTCGACCGCGGCCGTGTAGATCGGCACGTCGGGATGTGCGCTGTGGAAGACGCCGATGCCCTCGGGGCAGGTCAGCAGGCACACGAACTTGATCGAGCGCGCCCCACTCCCCTTGATCCGATCGATTGCGGCGACAGCGGAGTTACCCGTCGCGAGCATCGGGTCGACGACGATCGCGTCGCGGTCGGCCATCGTGTCTGGGACCTTGTAGTAGTACTCGACCGCGGCGAGGGTCTTCGGATCGCGATAGAGCCCGATGTGACCGATACGCGCCGACGGCAAGATGTCGAGCATTCCGTCGAGGATCCCGGTGCCAGCGCGGAGGATCGAGATCAGCACCGTCTTCTTGCCGTCGAGCAGCGTGCCCTGCATCGGCGCGATCGGCGTCTCGATCTGGACCTTCGTGGTCGGCAGATCCCGCGTGACCTCGTAGGCGAGCAGCATGCTGATCTCGCGCAGCAGGTTGCGGAACTTGCTCGTGCTGGTCTCCTTGGACCGCATGAGTGTCAGCTTGTGCTGGACGAGCGGATGATCGATGACGTGAACCTTGCCGGGCATTCGCTCGGCGAAGGTAACACTAGCGCTGCGCGACCTGCGACGTGCTGGCCGCGTGCGACGCGGTGTTCACCGCGACTATCGACACGGCAGCGGCAACGGTCACGCAGACGGCGAAGAATGCGTCGCGCACCCGTTCTTGCGCTGGCGGATGGAAGCGTCTTCGATACCATGAGATACCGACCATTTCCGGTGGTTAACGGA
>JAYVWH010000011.1:0-3001 GCA_043786265.1 Kofleriaceae bacterium
CCGATGTTTTGGCCGGTGGCGTCCATCGGGACCGGGCCCGTTGCGGTGATGTCGAACGCGCAGGGCGAATCCGACGACGGCGTGATCGTGATTGTCGCCGTGGACGACAGCGGGAATGGATTCTGAAATCCGTCCGCCGCCGTGACGCGGAGCTTGGCACCATCGGCTCGAGTCGAGTCGCAACCGAGCGCGTACGCAGGCAGCAGCGCGGCGAGATCGAGGTGCGCGACGGCTTGATCGCAGAGCGCGCCGGACGTCTGGCTGTTCGTCGCCAGCTCGCAATCGAACGCGACCCTGTTATTCACGAATCCGAGCGTTGCAAACGGATCGCAGTAGTCCGGAGTAGAACATCCACATGCGCCCGTCGACGTGCAGTAGTTCGAGCGCGTGCACACGCCCGACACCATGTCGGGGCCCATGCCATCCACGCATGTCTCGCCCCCGACCACGCATCCGTTGATTGCCGGCGACACAGCGGTGAAGCTCGTCCTGGTCGCACACACCAGCTCGTCACGCACCAGCGGGCGCACCGCCTTGAACTCGTTCGCGACGCACTCACGATTGGGCACGTCGGGATCGCTCGGGTCGTCCGGATTCTTGGGGACCTTGTAGCCGTCGCAGTCTCGATCGTTCTGGAGCACGATCATCCCGCTGCGCGGATGCACACCGTTGGCGTCCGCGTACTCGCCGAGCTCGGCGATGTTGTCGACCTGCACGCACGCATGCTTGTCGCCGTCCGGTCCCCAAACTTGTAGACCCGGAAACGGGCTCCCGGGGATGGACGGCGCCGGCTCGAATCGGCCGAGCACGAGGTCGTAGTGATAGATCCTGTCGCGGGGGATATCGGTCCACACGAGCTGCGTCGCCACGCCGACGGGCTGATCATCAGCTCCGTAGCCCACCACGACGAATGCCGACAAGGCGTCATCGTCTCCGCCCGGCTCGAACGGGAATAGCACCGACGTCTGCCCCGCCTGCAGGGTCTGCACGTCGAGATCCGGGCGAGACCGTTCGCGCCTCCAATAGACCGCATGGTCGAGCGGACCCTGCTCGGGTCGGATCATCCCGTCGTTGTTGTCTCCGGTGCCAACGTACAGCTCGACCTTGGTGGCGTTCATGCCTTCCGGAATCGCCACCCCGATCTCGAGCGAGCCTTTGGAGCTACACGCTGCAAGCAGCAGCCAGGGCCAAGCGCGCACCATGCGCTCCAGGATACGCCTTTCGTGTTATCGACGGCGCATGAACGTGCGCGCTCTGCTTGCCGTGCTGTGCCTCACCCCGATCGTCGCCGGTGCCCAACCGGCCAAGCCCGCCCCTGCGCGCCCCAAGGCCACCAAGGTCCGCAGCGTCGAGGGCATCACCGAGTACCGGCTTGGCAATGGCCTACAGGTGCTGCTGTTTCCCGACGCGACGCAGTCGACCATCACGGTCAACATCACCTACCTCGTCGGGTCGCGTCACGAGGGCTACGGCGAGACGGGCATGGCCCACCTCCTCGAGCACATGATGTTCAAAGGCTCCCCCCGGCATCGCAACGTGCTCAAGATCCTCGGCGAGCGCGGTGGCCAGGCCAACGGCAGTACGTGGCTGGACCGAACCAACTACTACGAGACCCTCCCCGCGTCGCCGGAGAACCTCGACTGGACGCTCGACCTCGAGTCGGATCGCATGCGCAACGCTTCGATCTCGCCGGACGACCTGAAGAGCGAGTTCTCGGTTGTTCGTAACGAGTTCGAGATGGGCGAAAACAACCCACAGGGCGTCCTCGACGAGCGCATCGTGTCGACCGCGTTCCTCTGGCACAACTACGGCAAGTCGACGATCGGCTCGCGCGCCGACATCGAGCGCGTGCCCGTGCCGGCGCTCAAGGCGTTCTATGACAAGTACTACCAGCCCGATAACGCCGTGCTGATCGTGTCGGGCAAGTTCGACGATGCCGCGGCACTCGCATCGATCGACCGGATGTTTGGCACGATCGCGAAGCCGTCACGCGCGCTCAACACGACCTACACCACCGAGCCCGTGCAGGACGGCGAACGCTCGGTCACGCTGCGCCGCACCGGCGATGTCCACGTGGTCGGCCTCGCGTATCACACCGTCGCCGCCACATCGGATGACTTCCCCGCCGTCGAGGCCGCGATCGACGTGCTCGCGCGCGAGCCGTCGGGCCGCCTGTACAAGGCGCTGATCGAGAGCAAGCTCGCCGCGTCGATGTACGGCTATGCGATGCCGACGCACGATCCGTTCCTCGCGCAGTTCGCGGTGCAGATCCGCGACGCGAAGAACCTCGCCAAAGCTCAGGACGTCCTCATCAAGCAGGTCGAGGGGCTCGCCGCCGGCAAGATCGACGACAAGGCGATCGAGCGCTGGCGCGTGGCGACGCTCAAGGAGCTCGAGCTGTCGTTCACCGACAGCCAGGAGATCGCGGTGAACCTGTCCGAGTTCGCGGCGCTGGGCGACTGGCGCACGCTGTTCGCATATCGCGCCCGCGTGGAAAAGGTGACCGCCGCCGATGTCCAGCGCGTTGCCAAGACCTACTTCAAGGCGAGCAACCGCACCGTCGGTGTGTTCCTGCCGACGAAGGATCCCGACCGTGCGCCACTGACGGAGACGCCCGACGTCGCTAACTACGTCAAGGGCATCGAGAGCGGAGCGGTCAAGGACCAGGGCGAGGCGTTCCAGGCGACGCTCGCCAACATTGAAGCGCGTACCACGCGCAAGTCGTTCAAGGGCGGCACGGACGTCGCGCTGCTGTCGAAGAAGACCCGCGGCGGCAAGGTCGAGCTGACCCTACGCCTGCACTGGGGTGACGAGAAGTCGTTGCAGAACAAGGCGGAAGCGGCCGACCTTGTCGGCTCGCTGATGGCGCGCGGTACGACGAAGAAGTCCTATCAAGACCTCCAGGACGCCGAGGATCTGCTCAAGGCAAAGATCAGCATCGGGACTTCCGCCGACGGCCTGACGCTGCACATCGAGACGCTGCGCGACAAGCTCGCGCCCG
>JAYVWH010000012.1:0-3302 GCA_043786265.1 Kofleriaceae bacterium
GTGTCTTCCTCGTCATCGGGGGTCGCGTCATCCCCGCCCGTATCGGGATCGGCACACGCGGCCAGCAGGGTGAGGATGAACAAGAGGGCGTGGCGCACGCCCGCAACAACAGCAGCTTTCAGGCCAGCGGGCGCCTCGTCAGATCAGGCAGTTCGGCGCGAGAACGCAGCGCGAACAGGGGGTCGTGGCGCCAGCTGCCCACGCCCGTCCCCAGAGTTGCAGAGCACGCCGTACGCCGCGATCGGTAGCTCGGCCGCGGCGCTGATTTTCACCTGACGCTGGCGGCTTACTGTAGTCTGGACGGCTGGGAGGACTGCATGGCTACCAAGAAGCCACAGAGCTCGAGATCCAAGCCGGTACCTGCGCCCGCGTCGAAACCGAGGACCGCGCAGGCCCAGCCGCCGCGGCTCGAGAATCTCGCGGCGCGCAAGCAGGCATCATTCGACGACGTGACGCTCGACGACCAGCTCGTCGATCACAGCGGCGTGTTTCGCGTGACAAGCGCGATCTCGCAGGCGCAGACCGGTCATGACGAGGAGAACACTCGGCGCTTCGCGAGTGACAGCCTCGTGATGGCAGCGCAGCGCGATGGGTTTCGTGACGATGGACCGACCATCGACGAGGCGGTCGAGGAGCACGCTGTCGACGACGAGACGAGTCGGGCCGAGCGCAAGGCACGCCTCGCGACGCTCGCTGCTCGTGCTCGGCAGGCGCCGCGCAAAAGTCGCTGAACTGCGCGAGCTCCGCTGAACGTGGTCGTCGGTGTAAACGTGCACGTCAACTTGCCGGCGACGGCGACGTGAACCTGGCCGTTGACTGGGAACGGGAGACGCGTACCGTGAACTTGCCTGGCTCCGTGGCCATCACCTCCTACGTCCAGGTCGCCGTCGCCGTCAAAGCAGACGTCGACGTTTACGCCGACGTCTTCGTCAACGCCGAGGACCTCGACCTGCGCGATCAGAACTTGAACGGATAGGTGAACGCGCCGCCGTTCGCGGACTTCGCGAAGCTGGCCTTCTTGACTGCGCTCGCGACGCATTCACCGAGCGCTGGATCCGGAGACTCGGCGACGGTCGCGCTGCTGACCGCACCATCCACGGTGACCTGCATCGCGATCTTCACGATGCCCTTCGCCTGAGTGCGTTCACCACACGCGATCACCGCGGCCTTTGCCTTGCTGATGCCTGTGGTGATCATCGACTTGTCGAGCTCGTAGGGGAGCTCACCCGCTTTGCGCGGGCGGAACACCTCGCAGCACGGCCGCGAGAAGTTATCGATCACGCACGAGACCTTGTCGCAACCATCGGCGGAGACCGTCCCCGTTGCAGTCGACGTGGTCGTCGTGGTCGTCGTGGTCGTCGTGCCGGTCGTGGAACCCGTCGTGCCCATCGTGCCCGTCGTGCCCGTCGGATGAGTGCCCGTCGTGCCCGTCGTGCCCGTCGGATGAGTGCCCGTGGTGCCCGTCGTGCCCGTCGTGCCCGCCGGGTGAGTCGCCGTCGTGCCGGTCGTCGTTCCGGTCGGATGAGTGCCGGGCGTGCCCGTCGTGCCAGTCGTACCTGTCGGGTGAGCTGTGCCGGTGGTGCCCGTCGTGCCCGTCGTGCCCGTCGTGCCCATCGTGCCCGTCGTACCCGTCGTGTCCGTGCTGGGGTCCATTTCGATCTCGTCGATCGCGTCCGGGGTCACGGCGGGCTCGGCGGCGTCTGGGGTCGCACCGAAACCCGGCTCGACGACGGGATCGACGACCGGTTTGTCGACGGGCTTGTCGTTGTGCGCGACCGGTTGCTTCGGCGTGCTCTTGCCGCTGAGCACCACGAACGCCGCGGCTGCACCGCCGAGCACGACGACGGCCAGCACGATGTACAGCCCCATCCGCCCGGACTTCCGCTGTGGCGTGACTGAAAATACAGATGCGGTGGACGATGCCTCGCCAGGCGACGATGCAGGCTTTGCTTCGACCCCCATGAACAGATCCGAGGAGGTTTGCGGTGCATCGACCTTCGCGGCGGTGGGCGTTGGAGGCGGAGCCGTGATCGCCAGCGACGAGATAGGCGTGGGCGTGGGCGGCGACGCGGCCGTCTTCGCGGCTGTCACCGTGAACCCAGGCGAGGACACGGAAGGAACGAGCTCCTCGGGGCTGACCTCTTCTAGATCCGTCAACGAGGACGATGCAGCCGGCTTGGGTAGCTCGGGCTCGTCACTCGCGACGATGATCGAGGGCTCGGTGCGCGCACGGCGCGGCGGCGGGCGTTCCTCCGATTCGATGGTCGCCGCGTGGCTCGGCGCGAATTCGCTCGCGATCACGATCGATGCTTTGGATTGCGAGCGTGCCGGCGGCTCGTCGGTCGCGACGATGATCGGAGGAGTTACGGGTGGCGGCGCGTCGGCAACGACGATCGTCGGGGCCGACGGTGTCGATGCAACCGCGGCGGCTGTACTCGCTTCGACGATCGTTGGCTCTTTGGCCGGCACGACCGCCGGCTCCGACTTCATCTTCGGCAGCGAGGGCAATGATGGCGGTGTCACCGACGACGACTGCCCGGGCCGCGACGGCGGCTTCACTGACAGCGACGGTGGCTTGATGACCGGCGGCGTGACGACCACTCGCGGCGTGATGACCCGCGGCGTTCGCGTGTCGGACTCGTCGAACTGCACCTTGCGAACTGGGATCGCAGCGAATGGAACCGGCGGCGTGTTCACGCGCGACTGCTTGCCGGTCTTCGCGCTCGGCGGCAGTGCGGGAGGAATCGCGGCGACACCCTTCGGCGGTGCTGCTGCCGGCACCGGCGGCGGTGCGGCAGGCCCCTTCAGCGGCGGCTTCTTGCCCGACGGCGTGGCGGGCGACTTCGCAGCGGGGATGCTGACCTTGGGGACGGTCCCCGTGCCGGCGGCCTTTCCGCCGATCTCACGCTCGAGTCGAGGTAACGCCTTGTCGAGCGCAGCGACGCGCGCGACGACATCGCGCGGCACGAGCAGCACTACGGTGGCGTCGACGCGACCACCGTCGACACCAGACACATCGCCGAGGCTGACCAAGCGTTTCGTGATCATCGAACCGAGCGCGGCGCGATTCGCGGCGGTCGCGTGCGAGACGACAAGGTCGATCGCGTCGTTGGCAGCCCAATCGCTGAGCTGCGAGGCGGCCGCTGCTTCGTCGTCCGCGACCACGACGCGCGAAGTGACCGTGAGACCGTGATCGGCGAGCTCGGACTCGAGCGCCATCGCCGCCTTGTCATCTGCGGCGAAGACGCCGACTCGCAGACCCATTGCCGCGAGCTTAATACAATGCGTCAGAACAATCCGAG
>JAYVWH010000013.1:0-7283 GCA_043786265.1 Kofleriaceae bacterium
AAGCCGCCCGCGCGCGGGCACTACGAGGCCGAGCTCACGCTGGAGACCACGTCGGGAACGCAGACCGTGCTGATGATCGGCGACGCCACTGGACACGACTTCGACAACACCAGCTTCTACGCGTGTGCGTGCAGCGCGCCGGGTGCGCCGTGGCAGGGTTGGCCGATCGCGCTCGCGACGATCGTGATCAGCGTGCGCCGCCGCCGCGGATCTTCTTCACCTCGTTGAAGAACAGATCCACTTCCTCGACCTTGTTGTAATAGTGGGGCGCGATGCGGATACCCGCGGTCGGCCGGTGGTCGCAGAAGAACTTGCGGCGGTTGAGCTCGCGACACACATCAGCGGCGCCAACGAAGTCGAACACGACCGAGCCGCCGCGGATCGCCGCCGGGCGCGGGCTGTTCAGCGTGAGCCCTAGCTCGTCGACCCAGTCGATGCACTTCTGGGTCATCACGAGGCTCTTCTCGCGAATCTTGCGCACGCCGATCTCTGCAATCAGCGACTGGCCCGCGCGCGCCTGGTACAGCGCCGCGATGGCGGGCGTACCACCCATGTACCGCCATACGGTGTCCGCGTAGCTCTGTTCCGGCATCGTGAATGCAAACGGTGCTTCGTTGCCAAACCAGCCGGTGACGCGCGGTGCGAACTGCTCGATCAGATCCTTGCGTACGTAAAGCCACGCCGCGCCGGGGCCGCCGCACACGTACTTCACGCTGCCGCCGCAGGCGAACGACACGCCGAGGTCGACGACGTCGACCGGGACCGCGCCGATCGACTGGTAGCAGTCGAGGATCACGTGCGCGCCGACCTGCTTCGCGCGGTCGCAGATCTTCTTGACGTCCATGATCTGCGCCGTCGAGAACACGACGTGCTGCAGGGGCACGAGCAACGTGTGCTCGTCGATCGCGGCGCAGATCGCATCTGCATCCATCGCGCCGTCCTTCGCCGGAACGACGACACAGGAGGCACCCCGGCGCTGTTCCGCTTGCCACACGTACGAGACGGTGGGGAACATCTGCGCCTCGTAGATGATCTTGTTGCGCTCGGGCTTGTACTCGAAGCACGACGCGAGCACCGACATGATGCCGGAAACGTTCTGATGCATGATCACGGTGCCTGGGGGCGCCGAGACGATCTTCTCGATGCGCGCGGCGGCGCGGTCGACCTCGGGCAGCCAGTCGCCCCACGCCGTGATCGACTTGGTGCGCCACAGCTCGAGGAACTCGGCCATGTCGTCGAACGCCTTGGCGGGGACGCAGCCGAGGGAGTGCGAGATGAAGTGCACGCAGTCCTCGAGGGCCGGAAAGTGCTTGCGGTACTCGAGCAGGCTCTCGGCGACTGGATCCGACATGCCGTTGGCTTAACATGGAAGCCATGAATACGGACCAGGCCGCGATGATGCTGTTCTCGCCGCAAGGGCGCGAGAACCCGTACCCGCTGTACGACGTGCTGCGTGAGGCCGCGGCCGTCGTGCGAACGCCGTTTGGCCCACACCTGATCACGCGCTACGAGCCGGTCGACAAGGTGTTGCGGTCGACGGCGTTCCGCACGCCGCGTGGCTTCCGCGACGCAAACGATCCGGCCGGGCCGCCGATGTTCGATCCCGCGGGAAAGCTCTCGCTGCATCGGCGCAACTGGGTTCTGTTCCAGTCAGGCGATGCCCACACGCGGCTGCGCAAGCTGATCATGAACGTGTTCACGCCGCGCGCGATCCGGGCAATCACGCCGCGCATCGAGACGCTGGTGGACGAGCTACTCGCACCGATCTTCGAGCGAGGCTCGCTCGAGGTAATCGCGGACCTCGCGTACCCGCTGCCCGCTACCGTGATCTGCGAGCTACTCGGTATCCCCGCCGCGGATCGCGATCTCAATCGCGAGTGGACCAACAAGCTCGCAGCGACCGTCGACCCGATGGTCACGACGCCGGCGTTGGTCGCGGAGGCCGAGGTCGCGATGAACGAATGGGATCGCTACATCCGCGACCTGCTCGCGACCAAGCGCAAGAACCCGGGTACAGCGCTGCTCGATGCGATGCTTGCCGCGGAGGTCGACGGTGCGCGTCTCACCGAGGACGAGATCGCATCGAATGCCGTATTCCTGTTCCTCGCGGGCCACGAGACGACGACGAACCTGATCGGCAACGGCCTGCTTGCGCTGCTGCGCAATCCCGCACAGCTGGACCGGCTGCGCGCCGAGCCTACGATCATCGACAACGCGATCGAGGAGCTTCTGCGCTTCGACTCGCCGGTACAGTTCGCACCACGCGTGCCGCTCGAGCCGACCGAGGTCGAGGGCGTCGTGCTGCCGCCGGAGATGCCGATCACGATCATGCTCGGTGCGGCCAATCGCGATCCGCGCCGTTACGAGCGGCCCAATGTCCTTGATATCGGGCGCGCGGATCCGAAGCCGCTGAGCTTTGGTGGCGGGCCGCACTACTGCGTCGGTGCAGCGCTCGCGCGTGCGGAGGGCAAAGCGGCGATCGGCAAGCTCGTCGCGGGGAGCCGTACACTCGAGCTGGCCACGGACAAGCCCACATATCGCGCAATGCTGGCGCTGCGCGGCCTCACCGAGCTGCGGGTGCACGTGCGGACGTAGCCCTACGGCGCGTCGGGCGCAGCACCAGCATCGCTGGGCGCTGGCATCGAAACACCCGCATCCGGCAGCGCGGTCTGCGGCAACGGATTCGGCTCCGGCGGCAAGTACGGCCCCGATGGCGGACCATCACTGCGCACGCGGCGGATCGGCTCGTCATCGGGATCCTGCGGCAGACCGTGCGCGTTGGTATCGAAGATGACCGTGACGAGGCCAGTGATGCCACCGATGACGAGTCCCGCGGCGAGGCCGACCTTGCCGCACGTCTCCAGACTGTCGACGGCGAGGCCGCACGTACCAAAAGCAAGCGACCCCGCGACGAGGCCCGTCGTGATGCCCGGGTGCTTCTGCGCAAAGGTGCAGCCGGCGAGCGCGAACACGAGAACAACGGACGCGGCTCTCATCCGCTGCGGGTTTATCACAGAGGGGACTCTACGCCGGCGCGTTCTTAGGCCAGATCGCGTAGAACACAATCACCTGAAATAGTTTGGTTTTTTAGTTAGTTGTTAGCACTCGCGGTTGGGGGTTGCCAACGCCGCGCGGGGGTCTTATAGGTGCGGATATGAAAATCCGTCCATTGCACGATCGCATTCTGGTTAAGCGTCTCGAAGAAGAGACCAAGACGTCTGGCGGCCTCTTCATCCCCGACTCGGCCAAAGAGAAGCCGATCCAGGCCAAGGTCATCGCCGTCGGCGCTGGCAAGCGTGACAAGGATGGCAAGGTCGTCGCCCTCGAAGTGAAGGCGGGCGACAAGGTGCTGTTCAGCAAGTACAGCGGCACCGAAGTGAAGATCGACGGCGAAGAGCACCTCATCATGCGCGAGGAAGACCTCCTCGCCGTTCTTGACTGATCACCGAAGCGAAAAGGACTACGAACATGGCTGCCAAAGAAATTATTTTTTCGTCGAGCGCCCGCGCGGAAATCGCAAGGGGTCTCAACCTTCTCGCCAACGCTGTCAAAGTCACCCTCGGCCCGCGTGGCCGTAACGTCGTGATCGAGAAGAGCTGGGGCTCCCCCACCGTGACCAAGGATGGCGTCACGGTCGCGAAGGAGATCGAGCTCGAGAACAAGTTCCAGAACATGGGCGCGCAGATGGTGAAGGAGGTCGCTTCCAAGACCTCTGACGTCGCCGGCGACGGCACGACCACTGCGACCGTGCTCGCACAGGCGATCTACAACGAGGGCGCCAAGCTCGTGGCCGCGGGTCTCAACCCGATGGACCTCAAGCGTGGCATCGACGCGTCGGTCGCCGCGGTGATCGACGAGGTCAAGAAGATGTCGACCCCGACCAAGGGCAAGGAAGACATCGCCCAGGTCGGCACGATCAGCGCCAACGGTGATGTCGAGATCGGCGCGATGATCGCCGAGGCGATGAACAAGGTCGGCAAGGAAGGCGTCATCACCGTCGAAGAGGCGAAGACGATCACCAGCGAGCTCGACGTCGTCGAGGGTATGCAGTTCGACCGTGGCTACCTGTCGCCGTACTTCGTGACCGACAGCGAGCGCATGGTGTGCAACCTGACCGAGGCGTACATCCTCATTCACGAGAAGAAGATCTCGAACATGAAGGAGCTGCTGCCGGTTCTCGAGCAGGTGGCGAAGCAGGGCAAGCCCCTCGTCATCATCGCCGAGGACGTCGACGGTGAGGCTCTCGCGACACTCGTCGTCAACAAGCTCCGTGGCACCCTCCAGGTCTGCGCCGTCAAGGCACCGGGCTTTGGCGATCGCCGCAAGGCGATGCTGCAAGACATCGCTGCCCTCACCGGTGGTGAGGCAGTGACCGAGGACCTCGGCCTCAAGCTCGAGAACCTCACGCTGAACGATCTTGGCAAGGCCAAGAAGATGACCATCGACAAGGACAACACGACGATCATCGAGGGCGGCGGCAAGAAGGAAGCGATCGACGGCCGCGTGAAGCAGATCCGCCGCGAGATCGAGGACACCACGTCTGACTACGATCGCGAGAAGCTCCAGGAGCGCCTCGCGAAGCTCGTCGGCGGCGTCGCGGTCATCCGCGTCGGCGCGGCGACCGAGGTCGAGATGAAGGAGAAGAAGGCACGCGTCGAGGACGCGATGTACGCGACTCGCGCTGCCGTTGAAGAGGGCATCGTCCCCGGCGGCGGTGTTGCGCTCGTCCGCGCCATTGCCGCGCTCGACAAGCTGACGTTCGAGGATGACCGCCGCTACGGCGTCAACATCGTCCGTCGCGCGCTCGAGGAGCCGCTCCGCCAGATCGCTGGCAACTCCGGCGTCGACGGCTCGATCGTCGTCGCGAAGGTCAAGGACGGCAAGGGCTCGTTCGGCTTCAACGCCGCGACGCTCCAGTACGAGGACCTCGTCAAGGCTGGCGTGATCGACCCGACCAAGGTCGTTCGCACGGCGCTGCAGAACGCAGCGTCGGTTGCGGGCCTGATGCTCACAACCGAGACGCTGATTGCCGAGAAGCCGAAGAAGGACGACAAGGGCGGTGGCCACGAGGGCCACGACTACGAGCACTAGTCACTAGTCGCCGCGTGATGAGGAGCCGGCCGCGAGGTCGGCTCTTCGTATTTTCGGCCTCTCGCGTGCCCAGGTGCACGGATTTCCTGCACCTGTCGGATCTACGACCAGGGTCGGCGGCCTAACATCCGCACGATCCATGAATCACAGGCGGCATGGTGATTGCTGCAGTAGCCGAGCTCACGTGCGAATCCTCGTTGGTGTCTGTCTCGTTGGGTTAGTGGGCGTCGCATCCGCGCAGCCAGCTCCCGCTCCCGTTCCCCCGGTGCCGGCTCCTGCTCCCCAGGACCAGCAGCCGCGTCCGCGGCCGGGTCCCACGAGGACAATCCGTGCCCGCGTGATCAACGCGCTCGGCCGGCCCGTGCGCAACGCCCGGGTCAGCATCGAGGGCCAATCGAGTCAGGTCACGACCGACAAGACCGGCTGGTTCCGCATCGAGGCGGCGATCGGCGACACGCTCGTCGTCGAGTCAGAAGGCTACGAGGTCAGCCTGTCGACGGTGGACAAGCCGACGCTCGACGACATCGTGCTGCTCACCGGCGCGCAGACGGCCGAGACGATCGAGGTGTCCAGTGATGCACCGCCTCCCGTCGCGGGCGCAGCGAAGCTCGATCGCAAGGAGCTGCAGCGCGTTCCGGGCACCGGCGGCGACATCGTGCGCGCGCTCACCGTGATGCCTGGTGTCGTCAATCTGCAGATCCCACTCGGCTACTCGGGCGTCGTCATTCGCGGCAGCTCCCCGCAGGACAGCAAGGTCCTGGTCGACGACTTCGAGATCCCGGTGCTGTTCCACAACATCGGATTCCGCGCCGTGCTGCCGGCCGAGGCGATCGAGTCGCTAGACTTCATCCCGGGCGGCTACGACGTCGCGATGGGACGCGCATCGAGCGGTATCGTGTCGCTGACCACGCGGCCCGGTAGCGACAAGCGCACGACCCAAGCGGAGGTCTCGCTGATCGACGGCGGCGTGCTCGCGCAGGGCCGCATCTCGAACAAGACGAAGTACATGTTCGGCGCGCGGCGCTCGACGATCGACTTCTTCCTGCCGGCATTGATCCCCGATAGCGTCGATCTGTCGCTGACCACGGTGCCGAGCTATTACGACGGTCAGTTCCGCATCGACCACGAGCTGAATTCGAAGTGGCGGCTCGCGCTGTCTGGCGTGGGCACGATCGACACGTTCGAGCTGTACGCAACGAAGGACACCGACGCCGATACGAAGCGGTTCTTCAACCGCACCCGGTTCGTGCGGCTGACGGCGTCGGCGAAGTATCACGAGGGTCCGTGGACCGCGAACCTCGCACTGTCGGGGCTCGCACCCGAATTCGTCTTCGAGGCGGGCGCATACCAGTACATCCGGGTGCGCCAGCCGACCGTCACCCCGCGCGCCGAGGTCACCCGCACGTACGACAAGGCGCTCGGCCTGACGAACGTAGAGTGGCGCGGTGGCGGTGAGATGCAGGTCGGTCGGACGAATATCCAGATCGCGCTGCCGGTCGAGATGCGCGAAGGCGAGGCGTTCTCGGGAATGGACCCGCGCGACGTGTCGACGAAGTTCAGTGGGACGTTCTGGGTCCCCGATTTCGCCGCATGGACCGCGGTGACCGCGAACCTCGACCCGCGCATCCGCGCGACGCTCGGCATTCGCGGCGATGCATTCGCGCGTCCCGGCGATGTCGCGATCCAGCCGCGCGGCGAGATAAAGATCCGGATCACACCGGAGCTGACGGCTCGCTTGTCGTCGGGCGCGTACGTTCGCCCGCCCGAGTTTCAGTCCGAGAACCTCGAGACCGGCATCGAAGCGGAACACTCGACGCAGAACATCGTCGGCCTGCAGTACGAGCCCACGGCCGGTCTGCGCGTCCAGGCGTCGACGTACTACACCGACCGCACGAATCTGATCACGCACGAGCTCGACGGCTCGCTCGGCAACAGCGGCCGCGGCACCACGACCGGCGCCGAGCTCCTCGGCACGTACCGCGGCGGGCCGTGGTTCGCGTGGCTCTCGTACTCGTACTCGCACTCGACGCGCGTCGACCTTCCCGGCGCAAAGCGGCGTCTGTTCACGTTCGACCAGCCGCACAGCATGAACGCCGCGGCGAGCTGGCAGAGCCCGAAGAAGCGCTGGCAGCTCGGTGGCCGGTTCCAGCTCTACTCGGGGTTGCCGTACACGCCGGCCATCGGCTCGATCC
>JAYVWH010000014.1:0-3204 GCA_043786265.1 Kofleriaceae bacterium
CGGACCTCGTCATCAAGTCGCTCGTCGACGACAAGGCACGCACGGAGGCCGAGAAGGCCGCGACCGTCGCGCCGGTCACGCCGCGCGTCACGGGGGACCTCGTCATCAACGGCAAGTGGGAGACCAACGCCGACCTCGACATCTCGCTCGTCGCCCCCGATGGGACGCGCGTGTCGTGGATGGGTGGCCGTAACGACATCACCGTAGCCGACTCGACCGCTCACGACCGCGAGCAGCTCGCAGTGAAGATCCTGCGCCGCGGTAACTACCTGATCGAGATCAACCGCGCGGAGCCGACCACGAGCGTCGTGCGCGGCTCGGTCGATGTCACCGTCCTCGGTCAGAAGCGCTCGTTCCCGTTCGAGCTCACCGGAACGCGCCAGACCGTCGGTCAGGTCAGCGTCACCATGCACTCGCACCTCGAGCCGGTGAACCCGAACGACGTGCGCTTCCTCGGCCCGCAATTCCAGCGCGGCGACATGATGGAGTAGCGCCTCCTCGCCGATGTGACCGACGGCCGGATCGAATCGATCCGGCCGTTTTCGTTTCAGCACACCGCAGGCACTAATCCCCGGACGACATCAGGCGCGTGAATTTTCGTAACTGCGCGACAACGCGAAGCTACTCCCAGGCGACATCCATCTGACACAAGTCGTCGCCGCGCGTCCGGCACCGAACTTCATCGACGGTCGGGCACTTGCCACCCGAGAGCTCGATCGAGCGCTCCATCCAGCCCGCAACACTGAGGCAGTGCGCCTGGTGCGGCGTGGAGAAGCCACGGATGCGCATGACGGCGGCCTTGGGCCCACGCGTCGCGATCTCTGTGTAGCCCGAGTCGTAGTGCGCACTCCACAGGCGCACGGCGCGCCCGAGGATCCAGTGGACGGTGCCGACCTTGTAGAACAGTCGATAGATGGTCTTGAGATTGGCGTCGGCGCCGTAGCGGCCGAGGTCCTTGATCAGCCCGAGGTCGCCCTTACCGAACAGGCGATCGAGGACGAGGTTCAGCTCGACGAACTGCTCGAACGGATACCACTTGGCCTTGTTGACGCCCAGCTCGATGATGCTCTTGAGCTCTGGGCTCACCTGGTGCAGGAGGCGCTGCATGCCACCCGCACCATGTTCCAGCTGTACCCACAGGATGCGCGACGTCAGCGCGCTTCCCTTCACGTTGGCCACGGCCCTAGTATACGCGCCTTCACATGAAAGATCCGATCGCTCGACTCGAGGAGATGGAAGCGCAGGCCGCAGTTGCCGGTGGCCAGGCCCGCATCGACAAGATGCACGAGGCAGGTAAGCTGACTGCACGCGAGCGCGTCTCGGCATTGCTCGATGAAGGCAGCTTCGTCGAGCTCGACAAGTTCGTGACGCATCGCTGCGCCGACTTCGGCATGCAGGACCAGAAGTTCCTGGGCGACGGGGTGATCACGGGACACGGCACGGTCGACGGCCGAACGGTCTGCGTGTTCGCGCAGGACTTCACGGTGTTCGGCGGATCACTGTCGGGAGCGTACGCGCAGAAGATCTGCAAGGTGATGGACCTTGCGACGAAGATCGGCTGCCCGGTGGTCGGACTCAACGACTCCGGAGGCGCGCGCATCCAGGAGGGCGTCGAGTCGCTCGCCGGTTACGCGGACATCTTCTTGCGCAACGTATTGTCGAGCGGCGTCGTGCCGCAGCTGTCGGCGATCATGGGACCGTGCGCCGGCGGTGCGGTGTACTCGCCGGCGATAACCGACTTCATCTTGATGGTCGATCGCACGTCGTACATGTTCATCACGGGCCCCGAGGTCATCAAGACGGTCACGCACGAGGAGGTCACGAAGGAGCAGCTCGGCGGCGCGATGACCCACGCATCGCGCTCCGGCGTGTCGCACTTCACCGAGACCGACGAGCTAACGTGCATCGCTCGCCTGCGCGAGCTGCTGTCGTTCATGCCCGGTAACAACGCCGAGGATCCGCCGATGCACCCGACGCAGGATCCAGTCGACCGCGCGGATGCGGCACTGGACACGGTGGTGCCGCGCGAGTCGAACAAGCCCTACGACATCAAGAAGATCATCACGGCGGTGGTCGACGACGGGAAGTTCACCGAGGTCGCAAAAGATGTCGCGAAGAACATCGTGTGCGGCTTCGCGCGCTTCGATGGTCGTTCGGTCGGCATCGTCGCGAACCAGCCCAACCACCTCGCCGGCTGCCTCGACATCGATGCATCGACGAAGGCCGCGCGGTTCGTACGGTTCTGCGACTGCTTCAACATTCCGCTCGTCACGTTCGTCGATGTGCCCGGCTTTCTGCCCGGCACGAACCAGGAGTACGGCGGCATCATCAAGCACGGTGCGAAGCTGCTCTATGCGTTCGCCGAGGCGACGGTTCCGAAGATCACAGTGATCACGCGAAAGGCATACGGTGGCGCGTACGACGTCATGGCGTCCAAGCACATCCGCGCCGACGTCAACGTCTCGTATCCCGCCGCGGAGATTGCGGTGATGGGGCCCGAGGGGGCCGTCAACATCATCTATCGCAGCGAGCTGGAGAAGATCAAAGACGAGACAGCCCGGGCCGAGGCACGCGCCAAGTTCACCGAGCAGTACCGCGACACGTTCGCCAATCCGTACAAGGCGGCGTCGCTCGGCTACATCGACGAGATCATCCGGCCGCGCGACACGCGGTGGACGATCATTCGCTCGCTGCGGACGCTCAAGAACAAGCGCCAGACGAACCTGCCGCGCAAGCACGGCAACATCCCGCTCTAGGCATAGGGTCTGCACGAGGTCCTCGCATGAGCGACCTCGTCGTGTGCCTCGCGAACCGCCGCTGGAGCTGCTGGTACGATCGGTCTCAGCATCTGATGGTGCAGTGTGCGCAGGAGCGCAGGGCCGTGTTCGTCGAAGAGCCCGAATTCGATAGCGCCGGGCCCGACGTCGAGCTGAGTGAGACGCGTAACGGTGTGATCACGGTCATCCCGCACATGCCGGTCGGTCTCACGCTCGATGCCATTCAGCGTGCGCAGCGGCGCGCTCTGGACTTCGTGCTCGCTCACCTCGGCAACCTGAACCCGGTGCTCTGGTACTACGCGCCACAGGCGCTCGGCTACACCGACCACATCCAGGCGGCGGCGACCGTCTACGACTGCACCGCCGTGAACGTCAGCGGCCACCGCCACCAGCAACTCCTCGAGCGCGCGAACCTCGTGTTCACGCC
>JAYVWH010000015.1:0-5531 GCA_043786265.1 Kofleriaceae bacterium
CTCCGCGCCGCCTTCGGCGCCGCTGCGCGGGCCGGCGCGGCCGGCCGTTGCGTCGGACGGCTCGGCGTAGAACACCGCGCCATCGCTCCACCGTGTATCCGGCGCGACGTGCGCGCGATTCGCCTTGCTCCCCGCGGGACAGAGCTTCGCGGCGAGGTGCAGCTTGGCGTCGGGCAGCAGCGGCAGCGCGCCGAGCTCGATCGTTGCCGCGACGTTGGATCCGCGGACGATATTCCGCAGGTGTCCGAGCAGGCCAAAGCCCGTGACGTCGGTCGCGGAGGTCACGCCGTGCGTGTGGCCGATGCGCGCAGCGTCTGCGTTGAGCGTGACCATCGAGCGAATCGCCGCGGCCATCGCGTCAGCGGACGCAGCGCCCTTCTTCATCGCTTGACCGAGCACGCCGGTGCCGAGCGCCTTCGTGAGGATCAACGCCTGGCCCGGTTGCGCGGTGCGATTGGTCCACAGCTCGCCCGGACCTACATCGCCAGTGACGGACAGCCCGTACTTCGGCTCGGGGTCGCGCACGGTGTGACCGCCGACGATCGCGACGCCTGCCTCGCGGCAGATGCGCGCCCCCCCCGCGAGGATCTGATCCAGAACTTCGAGTGGGAGAACGTCGTCGGGGAAGAATACGAGATTGAGCGCGAACCGCGGCACGCCGCCCATCGCCCAGACATCAGACAGCGAGTTCGCGGCAGCAATTGCGCCGAACGTCTCGGGATCGTCGACGAGTGGCGCGATGATGTCGGCGGTCAGCACGAGGTCGCGGCCGCCCGCGACCTTCACGATCGCCGCGTCATCGGAGTACGCGTGATCGACGACGATGTCCGGACGCACCTCTCCTGATCCCCGTTTCTCGAGGTGATCCAGGACATGTGCCAGCTCGCCGAGCCGGAGCTTGGCGGCTCAACCACCGCCGCGCGCGTACTGCGTCAGGCGAATGGCTGCTTTTGCTTCAGGCGTCATGCACGCAGCGTAGCAGCTACGGGAGGTGAACACCGGTGCGGAAGAACGTCAGGACCTTGTCGTCGTAACCGTCCGTCGAGTACAGGCTCGTTGGGGACACCCAGATCACCGCGAGGCGGTACGAGGCCGAAATGTAGAGAACGCCAACGTGCGCGACCTCGACGCCGTTCGTCGTTGACGTGAACAGATATGCGGTGCGACTCGCGCCACCGCTCTGTACGGCTTCTGTCCCCTTGAACTCCCCACCGATGGTCTGCGCGTACTTGCGGGCGATCGTCTGGGGGTCGTTATTCCCCGCGTCCAGCGGCGCCATCAGGATGCCTTCGCTGGTCGACGCGTTCGTGTACGCGTGCATCTCGTCGGTCTCGGAAACCTTCGAGAAGCCCGCCGGCGGCGTGATCGACGCACCGGCGGGAATCGGCATCTTCGCGGTGCTGATCGCGCCATTCGCGGGATGCTTCGCGTCGGGATCATCGTTTGTGTCGTCGTCGGGATCGGCGATCGGCGGCGTAGGCCGGGTGATCGTGGCCGAGCCGGGATGGTCGGCCCACAAATCCTCCCCGGAGCCGACCAGCTGTGGGTCCGGTTTGTCGTCGTGGTCGGGCGGCATGACCTCTGTCGAGCCCGAGCCCGAGCCGGCTGCCGCCGTGGCGTTGCTCTTCCCCTTCGTGACGGCCCACACGCCGGCGCCTGCGCCACCGAGTACGAGCACGGCGATGATTGCAAACAGCGGCGCACGGCTTCTGCGCACGGGCTGCGAGACCACCATCGGTGGTGCGAAGTGCGTCTGCGCGATCTGCGGGGGCGTGTAGGGCACGCCCGGCGGTGGCCCCATCGGCGCGAACGGCACGCCCGGCGGTGGCCCCATCGGCGTGTGGGCAACGGCGGGATATGGCGTCGACGGCGTGAACATCGCCGCAGGAGTCACGGCCGCGCCGACCGCGCCCTGCTGGATCGACAGACCGGCACTCCGGTTCGCGTTGGCATCGGGCGGCAGCTGAGCGAGCAGTGCCCCCATCAGGTCGGCGAACGCGTCCATCGTCGGCGGCCGATTTGCGGGTTCCTTCTGCATCGAAGCGAGGATCAGCTGATCGATCGTGGGCGGAAGGTTGAGATCGGGCCGGCGCTGCGTCGGCGGGACGACGTCCTCGACGAGATGCTTCGACAGCATCGCCATCACCGACGACGCCTCGTACGGCAATCGCGCGGTGACCATCTCGTAGATCAAGCAGCCGAGCGCATAGACATCCGCGCGACCGTCGACGAGCTCGCCCTTGATCTGCTCGGGCGCCATGTACTGCGGCGTACCGAGCATGTCGCCGGCCTGGGTCATCGCCGCTTGGGTGGCGCGGTTGTCGTCGCGAAGCTTTGCGATGCCGAAGTCGAGGACACGCGCGACATCCTTCTGCTTGCCGCGCGTCGACAGCATCACGTTGTCGGGCTTGAGATCGCGGTGCACGATCGAGTTCGCGTGCGCGTCGGATAGCGACGCGGCGACTTGCAGGCCGATCGCGAGCGCACGCTGCAGCGAGAACGGCCCCTCCTTCTGGATCGCCTCTCGCAGCGAGCGGCCCTCGATGTACTCCATCGCGATGTACAGCGAGCCGTCGGTGTCCTGACCGAAGTCGTAGATGTTGACGGTGTTGGGGTGCGAGAGCTTCGCGACCGCCTGGGCTTCCGCGTTGAAGCGCTGGAGGACCTGCGGGTTGGAACTGACCTCCGGCCGCAGCAGCTTCACGGCGACCTGCCGCTTGAGCGACATCTGCTCGCCGCGATACACGGCGCCCATGCCGCCCTCGCCGAGCTTCTTCGAGAGGCGGTAACGACCGGCAATCTCGCGCCCGGCCAGGTCCGGCGCGTCGCCCGCGGGAGGCGGCCAGGAGGAGCTCGCCTCGGTGGGTGCGTTCGCCTTGCCACACGCCGGGCAGAACCTGGCGTCGGCGATGAGAGGCGCGTGGCAATGCGGGCAGGTCACGGTCCGAGCCGCAAGGATAGCGCATCCGGGTGCCTGGCCGTGGTCCAGCGCACGGATAGCACGGGTAGCAGAGGGCGCGACCGGTGCGCTACTGTTCGATGGGATGCGGCGCTGCCTCGTGCTCGTGCTCGCGCTGTGCGCCGCGCAGCGCAGCGCATGGGACCGCAGCGCACTCTGCCCGACGGGCGTCGTGCGCTTCGATACTGACCTCGGCATCTTCGAGCTCACCGTCGCGAACGCGCTCGGGAGGCTACGATGAAGCGGCTGCTTCTGGCGCTCGCACTGATGCTCGTCGCGGTAACCGCGCGCGCCGATGATCCACCGGAGCTGCAGCGGATGCGCTTCATCGAGCGCACGACCAGCCTCACCGTCACGACGAAGATCAACAAGCTGTTCGACACCGCCGCCTACAACGCGCTCAAGTCCGGGTTCGTCTCGACCGTCGTGGTCCAGACCTGGGTCTATCCGAAAAGCTCGACCGAGCCGATCGCGTGGACGCGCGATCGCCGCACGGTCGTCTACGACCTCTGGGACGAGGTCTACACGGTTCGCATGTGCGAGAAGTGCAAGCCGACGAAAGTGAAGTACCAGTCGGAGGCGTTCAAGCTGCTCACCGAGATCACCGACCTCCCGGTCGCACAGCTCGCCGACATTCCGTACGAGGACATCTACTACCTCGCGATCCGCGTCGACTTGAACCCGGTGTCCGCAGAGACGTTGACCGAGGTCCGGCGGTGGCTGTCGCAGAGCACCGGTGGTGGGCTCGATCGCGGGAGCGTGTTCTTCGGCAGCTTCGTGTCGGTGTTCGTCAACCCAAAGATGGCCGACGCGGATCGCGTGATGCGCATCCGTTCGCAACCGTTCTACAGGCCCAAGCCATGACCGAGAAACGCGGAATGGGACTCCAGCTCAAGCTGGTGATCGGTGTGCTCGTCCTCGTGCTCGTGCCGCTGATCGCGTCATGGCTGATGATCGATCAGATCAGCACCGTCGCTGCGAAGTTCGGCTCGACAGAAGCCAAGGCGCGCGCCGAGACGATCGAGCAGGTGATTCGCGTGTACCGCGATCTCGTGGTCACGACCAAGGCGCTGCACGGTGAGGTCGCGCAGCGGATCGCGACACGCACCGATCTGATGACGCCCGTCCCCGGCGTCACGCTCGAGAAGATCCTCGAGGAGGAGGCGAACCTGCGCGCGATCGCCGTGCTCCGGCCGGACGGCTCGACGATCGGAGAAGCCACCAGAACCGCCGGTGCTCAAGACTCACAGCTGCTGCGCGACACCGTGGTCGACGAACCGTTCCCCGCTGGTGGCAGCCTGCGGCTCACGTTCCGCGTGATCGACACCGAGAAGGAGCTGCAAGCACTCAAGCAGAGCCTCGACGTGGCGAAGCAGTTCGCGGCGCAGCGGACAGCGGTCCCGAGCGGCCTACGCAAGACGTTCCTCGGGATCATGCTGCTCGTCCTCGCAGCTTTCGGCATCCTCGCCGCGTTCCTCGGCCGCAACGTCGCGCGCCGGATCGAGAGCCTGGTGTCGACGGCGCGCAAGGTCTCGCAGGGCCAGCGCGACGCACGTACGGACCTGCCTGGCAAGGACGAGATCGCGGAGCTCGGCAGCGCCTTCAACACGATGCTCGACGACCTCGAGCAGACGCGCGGCCAGGTCGAGTACCTCCAGCGCATCGGTGCATGGCAGGACGTCGCGCGCCGCCTCGCGCACGAGATCAAGAATCCGCTGACACCGATCCAGCTGGCGGTTCAGCAGACGGTATCGTCGTACAAGGGCGATGACGCGCGGTTCAAGAAGCTGCTCACCGACACCCGCGAGATCGTCGAGGAGGAGATCGAGGGACTGCGCCGACTGGTCGATACATTCCGGACCCTGGGCCAGTTGCCGAAGGTCGAGAAGGCACCGATCGCTCTCACCGAGCTGATCGAGGAGCTCAAGCTCGACCCCACTTTTGCGACCAAGCTCGAGCTCCGCTCACCCGCCCAGCCGGTCACCGTTCGCGCGGACAAGCTGCTGCTCAAGCGTGTGCTCGTCAACCTCGTCGAGAACGGGATCCACGCCGGTGCCGACGCCCAGGGGGATGGCAAGGTCATCGTGACCTGGCGCGCCGACCGCGATCTGGTGACGATCACCGTCGACGATCACGGCAAGGGCGTGCCCGACGAATCGCGGGACAAGATCTTCGAGCCCTACGTCACGTCGAAGGCGACCGGCACGGGCCTCGGGCTCGCGATCGCGCGCAAGATTGCGATCGAGCACGGCGGCGAACTGACTCTCGCGCCGGGCAAGGCGCCCACCGGCGGCGCACGCTTCGTCGTGTCGCTACCGCTGCGCGGCGCCGAAGCGTCGATAACCTGACGCTGCCTTAGTACAACCGCCCGCAAGTTGGTGATCACGTACTCGTACTCGTTCGTACTCGTGCACGTGCTCGTGCTCGTTCGTGCTCGTGCTCGTCCGCGATCCGCGACCCGCGATCTGCGTATCCCTGCCAGCAGGGTGGTTGCGAGCTCTCGTCGGCGAGCCTCAATTCTGGCCGTCGCGATTCGGATCGCAGAGCGCAGATTCGGAGTCGAGCACGAGCA
>JAYVWH010000016.1:0-3008 GCA_043786265.1 Kofleriaceae bacterium
CAACCGGGACGACGGTGGCTGCTGCATGCCGCAAACGCCGCAAAACCGGGAATCCGGCGCGTTTTCGGCGCCACACTTCGCGCAACGCATCCCGTCACGAAGGGTAACCCAGCCGCGACCGCGACGCCTACTCCGGTCGCTTGATCCTCCAGGGCTGCAGAGACTGCGCACCCGCGTGGGCGACCCAGGTCCCAGGGGCGCCCCTTGGGGGCGGTGTGTTACGCTTGCTGCTGGTGAGCCAAGTCCTCGATCGCGTCCTCGCCGCTGCCCGCCAGCTGGGGGCCTCGGACGTGCACCTCAAGGCGGGGCTGCCCCCGATCTTCCGCATCAAAGGCGACCTGCGAACGGTCCGCGACGTACCTGCGCTCACGCGCGAGGCGATCGCCCAGTTCGCGGTCCACATGATGAACGACCGGCAGCGCGCCGAGTTCGAGACCAACCTCGACATCGACCTCGCGTACGGCACGCCCGACGGGGTGCGTTATCGCGTCAATCTGTTCCAGCAACGCGGATCGATCGGCATGGTCATGCGTTTGATCCCACCCGAGGTGCCTCCGTTCGATCGCCTGAACCTGCCGCAGGCTGTCCTCGACCTCGCCGGCAACGCCCGCGGTGTCGTGCTGGTCACGGGTGCGACCGGGTCGGGCAAGTCGACCACGCTCGCCGCGATGATCGATTTCGTCAACACGCAGCAGGCGCTCCACATCGTCACGGTCGAGGATCCGATCGAATACACGTTCCGCGACAAGCGCAGCGTGATCAACCAGCGCGAGATCGGGTTCGATACGATGTCGTTCGCGCGCGCATTGCGGGCCGCGCTTCGCCAGGATCCCGACGTCATCCTCGTTGGTGAGATGCGCGACTTCGAGACCGCACAGATCGCGATGACCGCTGCCGAGACGGGTCACCTCGTGCTCTCGACGCTCCACACGGTCGATGCAACCGAGACGGTCAGCCGCATCGTGTCCATGTTCCCCACCCATCAGCAGCAGCAAGCGCGCCTGACGCTCGCGAGCGTGCTCCGCGGCGTTATCTCGCAGCGTCTGCTACCGCGCGCGGACGGCAAGGGCATGGTCCCCGCCCTCGAGATCATGGTGAACACCGAGCGCATCCGCGAAATGATCGAAGAGCCCACGCGCACGCGCGAGATCAAGGAAGCGATCTCCGAGGGCCTCCACCCATACGGCATGGTCTCGTTCGATCAAGCCCTCGCGGCGCTCGTGAAGCAGCGCCTGGTCAGCTACGAAGAGGCGGTCAAGCACTCGACCAGCCCGTCCGATTTTGCACTGCTGTTCAGAGGCGTATCCGGCAGTGCCGGCGGCGCGCCAGGTTCTGAAAAGGGAGCTGGAAATGACGAATTCGAGATCGATCCATAAGTGGCTCGTAGTTTTCGCCACGCTGATGCTGTGGGTCGCAACGGCCCACGCAGGGCGCAAGCGCATCGTCGTGCTCGACTTCTCCGGGCCCAAGGCTGAGAAGTTTCACGAAGACCTCGTCAAGCTGCTCAAGAAGAACCACACCGTCATCTCGACCGAGAAGTGGAACGCAGCCGCCGAGGAGCTCGACGCCGGCAAGGTCACCGAGAAGAACGTCAAGAAGGTCGCGAAGAAGCTCAAGCTCGACGGCGTCATCACCGGCAAGATCGACAAGCGCAACGACGAGTACATCATCAAGCTGAAGCTGCGCTCGGGTACCACCGGCGAGATCCTCGGCAATCCAGTGCAGACGAAGGCCGAGGGCCCCCGTCTCGAGGGGCAGGCGCTGCGCGACATCAAGGACGAGCTGGTCGGCCAGATCGACGCTCTCGAGTCCAATCACGGCAGCGGTGGTGATGACGAGGCCGCGCCCGAGGAAGACAAGCCCAAGAAGAAGAAGGGCGACGAGGGCGCCGGCGAAGAGGACAAGCCCAAGAAGAGCGGCTTCGGGCACAAGGACGACGAGGACAAGCCCAAGAAGTCCGAGGACGAGGACAAGCCCAAGAAGAAGGACGACGAGGAGAAGCCCAAGAAGCACGACGACGACGAGGCAAATGCCCTGTCGACCAAGCACGACGAAGAGGACAAGCCGAAGAAGAAGAAGAAGCACAAGAAGACCGAGGAGCCCGAGGAGGGCGCGGTCGAAGAGGGCGGCGGCGAGGACGAGACGCCAAGCGACTCTGCGGTCGACCTGTCACCGGCGCATCGCGCGATCGATGCGGTGGTGGGTCTGTCGTTCACCGCGCGCAACCTCAAGTTCACTTACGCGGCCGACCTCGGCAAGGTGCCGCCGGGTTACCGCCAATCGCTGCCAGTCGCAGGCGCGCTCGTCGACCTCACATTCTACCCGCTGTCCTTCGGCCACAAGAAGAAGGACATCACCGCGAACATCGGTCTCAACATCCTCTACGACCAGGTGCTCGTCATCAACTCGCGCAAGCGCTACCTCGACGGACAGGGCACGTCGCTGACGGCGGATCTGGCGACGAAGGAGAACCGCTGGCTCGTCGGCGCGGTGTTCCGCTATCCGCTCGGGACGGGTGCAAAGGCGCCGGTGGTCGGCGGTAGCCTGTCCTACGGCAAGCAGACGTTCTCGGTCGCGCAGACGCTGCCGAACAAGGAGGCGACCGACATCCCCAATGTCGCGTACTCGATGTTCACGCCGGCCGCGTTCGTGCGGTTCCCGGTCACCGAGAAGATCATCCTCAACCTCGACGTTGGCTTTCACGCGATCACGAACACGGGCGCGATCCAGACCCAGTCGCAGTACGGTGCCGCGACCGTCAGCGGCTTCGAGATCGAGCTCGGTGGCGACTACATGCTGACCAAGAACATCTTCGCGCGCGCGGGCATCCGGTACGAGCGCATCGGCTTCACCTTCAAGAACAATCCGATGTCGCTGACAAATACCCGCGATACCGATGCCGAGCAGGACGTCACCGGCGCAAAGGACACGTACTTTGGCGGCGCGGCGACGGTCGGCTACGTCTACTGATCTATAATCGCGCATCGCGACCGCGCTCCCCCACTGTA
>JAYVWH010000017.1:0-2236 GCA_043786265.1 Kofleriaceae bacterium
GCATCCTCGCCGCCTCGATCAAGGACATCGCGCACGCACGCGTCGGCGACACCTTGACCGACGCCGATCGCCCGTGCGCGGAAGCGCTCCCCGGCTTCAAGACCGTCAAGCCGATGGTGTTTGCGGGTGTCTTCCCCGTCGATGCCGCCGACTACCAAGATCTCAAGGACGCGCTCGGCAAGCTGGTGCTCAACGACGCCAGCGTGACCTACGAGCCCGAAACGTCATCGGCGCTCGGGTTTGGCTTTCGCACCGGCTTTCTTGGCCTGCTCCACATGGAGATCATCCAGGAGCGGCTCGAGCGCGAGTTCAACCTGAACCTAATCACGACGGCGCCGAGTGTCCGCTACCGCGTGAAGATGAACGGCGGCGAGATCATCGAGCTCGATAACCCGGCCAAGGTTCCCGACCAGGGCAAGTACGAGGCAATCGAGGAGCCGATCATCACCGCGACCGTGCACCTGACGCAGGAGTATGTCGGTCCGATCATGCAGCTGTGCCAGGAGCGCCGCGGCGTGCAGCAGGGGTTGCATTACGACTCGGGCGGTCGCGTTCGGGTTGTCTACGAGATGCCGCTGGCCGAAGTGGTGTTCGGGTTCTACGATCGCCTCAAGACGATGTCGCGCGGCTACGCCTCCCTCGACTACGAACCGGCCGGCTACCGCGAAGCGGATCTGATCCGCCTCGACGTGCTGGTCAACGGCGAGCGGGTCGACGCACTCTCGAACATCGCGCATCGCGACAGCGCCTATCACCGGGGCGTCGACCTGTGCGCCAAGATGAAGGAAGTCGTCCCGCGCCAGATGTTTGACGTCGCGATCCAGGCCGCGATCGGCACGCGCGTGATCTCTCGCACGACGGTCAAGGCCTCGCGCAAGGACGTCACAGCGAAGTGCTACGGCGGCGATATCACGCGCAAGAAGAAGCTGCTCGAGAAGCAGAAAGAGGGCAAGAAGCGCATGAAGTCGGTAGGCTCGGTCGAGCTTCCCCAGGAAGCGTTTCTCACGATCCTCAAAGTCGACTGATGCGCGCAGCAAGCCTCGATCGCCGAGTTCGCAAAGAAGCCACACTGCTGGTTCGCGAAGCGCGCACTGCGCTGTCACTGAAGAAGAACCTGCGCGGCAAGGGGGGCGACCTCGGCACCGTGACCGGCGAAGTCGAGCGCGGCCTCGCTGGCTCCGACCTGAGTCCCGTGCGCCGCTACCTGCCGGTCCTCGATGCGCTCGTCGACGAGCTGGTCAAGCGCCCGCCGAAATCGACGACGCGCGACTACGTCGAATCGATCGGTGCCGCGATCCTGATCGCGCTCGCGCTGCGCGCGTTCGTGATCGAGGCGTTCAAGATCCCGTCGAGCTCGATGTATCCGACGCTCGAGATCGGTGACCACATCTTCGTCAACAAGTTCATCTACGGCGTGCGCATCCCGTGGACGAACACGAAGTTCTTCCAGCTACGGCCGCCGCACCGTGGTGAGGTCATCGTCTTCAAGTATCCGTGCGACCCAGACCGCGATTACATCAAGCGCGTGATCGCGACCGAGAACCAGACCGTCGAGGTTCGCTGCAACGTCGTCTACGTCGACGGTAATGCAGTGCCGTTCAAGATGACCGAGGGCGCGACCTGTCATCACGAGGACTACGACGACCACGACAACCGCTGGTACACCCGCAGCTGTAGCCGGTATCAGGAGACGGTCAACGGCGGGGTCTACGACACCTATCACGACGAGGAGCGGCCCAAGCGCGACAAGCTGATCGCAGACGGCCAGCCGCAGGCCGATGGCCGCGACTTCCCACTGCGGTCTCAGCCGTTTCCGCCGAGCTGCAGCCAGACCGAAGAGGCGATGAAGGCGGCGAACATCCAGCAGGTCAAGGGCCAGATCCTCGAGCGCTGTTCGGCGAACGCCGGGGCGGCAGTCTGGAAACCGCTCGGCAGCTGCGGCCCACAGACCAAGCCCGAGACCGAGGCCGGCGTGTGCGATCAGCAGCTGCAGTACAAGATTCCGCCCGGCCACATCTTCGTGATGGGCGACAACCGCAACAACTCGAACGACTCGCGCGTGTGGGGTGTCGTTCCCGTCGAGAACATCAAGGGCAAGGCCCTGTTCATCTGGCTGTCGTATCGCCAGTGGAGCCTCGTCGATTGGAGCGGCATCCGCTGGCCGCGCATCGGCAACTTCGTCCAGTAGCTGGTACGGCGAATAGCGGGTGCTACTTCTTCTTCGCGGGCTTCTTCG
>JAYVWH010000018.1:0-6422 GCA_043786265.1 Kofleriaceae bacterium
GTTCCGATCTCGATCGAAGTCACCGGTGTGCTCGGGTCAGAGCGCGACCGGGATGACGCGGCGGTGATCGATACCCAGGGTTGCAAGGTCACCACTTCCGCTGCTCCAGCGACGTGTGTCTTCACGCGCAAGGACGACATGACGTCGTACACGGCCGTCGCGCACATCAAGGATCCGCGCGGTCGTGAGAACACCGCGATGTTCGACATCCCGTGGTGGACGCACGCGGATCAGGATCTCCAGGTAACGCCTGACAAGCCGATCTACAAGCCAGGCGATGTGGCGAAGCTCGTGGTGAGCTCGAAGCTGCAGCCGGCGGCCGCGATCGTGACGTTCGCGCGGAACGGCGTGATGTCGCAGCAGCGTGTCGATCTGAGCAAGGGACCCGCGACGGTCGAGCTCCCGATCACCGCCGCTTATATCGAGAACATCAAGGTCGTCGTCGATCGGATCTCCAAGCGGCGGAATCAGAATATCTTCAAGACGGTCCCGGCCTCGAACCTGCCGATCGCAGGCACCGACTCGGTCGAGATCGATCTGCCCGTCGATCTGATGTCGGCGCGGCTCGCGATGCGCACGCGCCCACTCCAGGCACTCGTCGAGCCGGGCGAGAACGCAACGTTCGAGGTCGAGGTCAAGCACGACGACAAGCCGGTGCAAGGCGCGGAGGTCGCGCTGATCGTCGTCGACGAGGCCGTGCTGGCGATCTCGGGCAAGCACCACAAGGATCCTCTCGAGCCGTTCTACGAGAAGGTGGAGGACGGCACCTGGAGCGTCGCGACGTTCAACGCGATCGAAGACGCCGGTGCCGAGCTTGGAGGCAAGCCCGGGTTTGACCACTGGCCGCTTGACGTGCCAGGTCGCAGTGGTTCGGGCTCTGGGTCCGGCTACGGCGTCGGCGGCGGCCGCGGCGGCATGAACGGCCGGTCGTCGTCGGCCCCGTCGGTGTCGATGGCACCGATCCGTTCACGCAAGGACTTTCGCGCGACCGCCACGTTCTCGCCGACGCTCGAGACCGACGCGAACGGCAAGGTGCGACTGACCGTGAAGATGCCCGATAACCTCACGCGCTATCGCATCGTCGCGCTCGCGACGTCGGGTGCCGGATTCTTCGGCAAGGCGGAGAACAACATCGTCGCGCAGCGAAAGGTCAATGCGCGCACGGTGGCGCCGCGATTCCTCACGCAGGGCGACACGTTCTCCGTGCCAGTCGTCGTGCAAAACCTCGATGCCGTCGCACGCACGATCGACGTGGCCGTTCGCGCCTCTAACCTGACGTCGACTGGCCCGCAGGGTAAGCGTGTCGTCGTGCCTGCCGGCGAGCGTGCAGAGGTCCGCTTCGATCTCGCGACGCAGACGCGCGGCAAGGCCGTGATCCAGACCGTCGCTGCAACGGGTGACTTCGCGGATGCATCGAACGTCGAGATTCCGGTCTACGAGCCGGCGACCACGGAGTCGTTCGCGACGTACGGCAGCGTCACCGACAAGCCGCAGTTCGAACAGTTGAAGGTCCCGTCCGACGTGTTCCCCGAGGTCGGTGGTGTGGAAGCCGAAATCTCACCGACGCAGCTGCAGAACCTCACCGATGCGTACTGGTACCTCTATGCGTATCCGTTCGAATGCGCGGAGCAGCGATCGTCGCGCATGATCGCAACGACTGCGATGTTCGACATTCTCGAAGCATTCTCGAGCGCGGGTCGCCCGACGAAGCAGGAGGTCGCGGACCAGCGCGCGTTCGATCTGCGCAAGCTCACCCGCGATCAGCTCGCCGACGGTGGCTGGGGCTACTTCCGCGGCATGGATAGCGACCCCTACGTCACGATGCAGGTGCTGACGGCGCTCGCGATGCAGGGCGAGAAGGGAACGATCACGAAGCGCGCAACTGACTACGTCATCAAGCGCGCGTCGACGCTTATCACCGCGCTAGAGAAGGAAGTGAAAGTGCGCGACGTGCGCCTGCAGAATCACGGTGACGACGCGGCGAACATTTCGCTCGCGGCGATGGCGCTGTCGTCGCTGGCAGCGGCTGGCACCGACGTCGGTGTGCGCGCGGTCAAGCTGCACACGGCCGCGATCGCACTCGGAACGTACCCCGTCGACGCGAAGGCGCGTCTGCTCTCTGTCGTTGCCGGGAAGCCTGCGCACAAGGAGCTGCGCGCGAAGCTGCTCGCCGGGCTGCTCTCGGCGGTGCACGAGACGGCTGCCGCGGCGACGGTGACCGCGACGTATTCCGACCAGGAGCAACAGCTACTGCTGGTATCCGAGGCCAAGACCACCGCGCTCACGCTCGACGCGATCTTGCGCGAGTCGCCGGATCACGCGCTGGTGACCAAGCTCGCGCGCGGGCTCCTCGACGGACGCAAGCGCGGCCGCTGGATCTCGACGCAGGAGAACGTGGTCGTGCTGCAGACGATGCGGCGGTACTTCGACATCTACGAGAAGGAGACGCCGCGGTTCACCGGCAAGCTGTGGCTCGGCACCACGACCTACGCGGAGCGAGCGTTCTCGGGCCGCAGCGAAGCGCGTGCGGTGACGTTCGCGGATTGGTCGATGCTCAAGCCAGGAACCGTGCACGACATCACGATCGCAAGGGACGGCTTTGCCGGCCCGCGCAGCGGTGCCGGAGGCGCTGCGCAGTCGATCGACAGGACGGGCACTGGGCGCATGTACTACCGCCTCGGGATCACCTATGCGCCGAAGGCAACGAACTTGCCGCCGCTCGACGCAGGCTTCGTCGTCCGCCGCACGTACAAGGCGGTCGACAACCCGAGCGACGTGGTGCAGCAGCCGGATGGGGCCTGGCGGGTGAAGCTCGGCGCTCGCGTGCTCGTGCAGCTCGAAGCGCTCAACAGCTCCGCGCGTCACGCAGTCGCACTTGTGGATCCGATGCCGGCAGGGTTTGAATCGGTCAACACGCGTCTCGCGACATCAGAGCGTGCGGTCATCGATCCGGGAGCGGATCAATGGGACTACGAGGCGATGCGCGACAACCGCAGCGAGGTGTTCACGATGCACCTACCGGAGGGGTCGCATCACTTTTCGTACACGGCGCGAGCGACCACCCCAGGGACGTTTATTGCGGCGCCGGCCAAGGCCGAGGAGATGTACAGCCCAGAGACCTTCGGACGGTCTGCCGGGACGACCGTGATCGTTCAATAGGCGACGACGTACCTACATGTGTCCCCGGGAAATGCTCCGGGCGTCGCGATACTATTCCTCCCAGTGGAAGACGACCCACTCCTCGATACGGTGGTCCAGGACCGCTATCAGGTCATTCGTCAGCTCGGCGAAGGCGGGATGAGTCTCGTCTACGAAGTGCAGCACGTGAAGCTGAAGCGTCAGTTCGCGCTCAAGCGTCTGCTGCCGCAGCTCCTCTCCAACGAAGAGGCGATGGTCCGATTCGAGCGCGAAGCCGAGCTGCTCGCGTCACTGCGGCATCCGAACGTGGTCGACATCATCGACTGGGATCTTCTGCCCGACGGCTCGCCGTTCATGGTGCTCGAGTTCCTCCACGGTGCGCACATCCGGGTGCGCCTGGATCGGCAGCCGCTCGCGTGGGACGCGATCGCGCGGATCGGCGACCAGACGATGTCGGCGCTGTGCCTCGCGCACCGCATCGGGATCACGCACCGCGATCTCAAGCCCGAGAACATCTTCATCTCGATCGACGACTCCGGCGAGGAGCGGATCAAGTTGCTCGACTTCGGCGTGTCGAAGCGGCGCGGCGTTGGCCGTACGACCGGACAGCACGCTTTGCTTGGAACGCCGTCGTACATGTCGCCGGAGCAGGCGCAGGGCCAGACCGACCTGATCGGTCCGTCGACGGACGTCTGGGCGATGGGCACGATCCTCTACGAGCTCGCGACGCAGAAGACCGCGTTCACCGGTGCGAGCTTGCTGGAGACGGTCGTCAACATCACGCAGGGCAGGCCAACGCCGATCTTGGCGTACCGACCCGATGCACCACCGGCGTTCGTCGATCTCGTCGACCGTGCGATCAATCCTGACCCCGACCGCCGCATCATGACGATCGAGGAGCTCCGCGCTGGTCTCAAGGCGGCACTCGAGCCGTCGATTCACCGCGGTCGCGCGGCGACGCCGGTCAGCGGTTCTCCGGCGGTCTCGAAGCCACAGCCGACGCCGGCGCCCGGTTCCAAGTTGACGCCGGTCCCCGGCTCGACGGTGACGCCGGTGCCGGGCAGTTCGCGGTCGCCCCTGCCGTCTACCACGCTCCACGCGCAACCGCGGGTCGTCGAGGCTTCGCCACGCAAGATCAACTTCTGGATCATCGCGTCGACGGCGCTCGTGGCGATCGCCTTCACGCTCGCGATCATTTTCGCGATCTCGTGAGGACTAGCGCTCGAGCCAGCGCACCATCAAGCGCGCTTCACTCGTATCGACAATGTCGGGCTCGTACTGCTCGATCGCAGGGAACGTCTCGACCGTCGCCGAGAATGTCGAGCATCGTGTCGACGCGACCGAATTCGAGACCCGCACCGGCACGGATCGGATGGGTTCCTAGTTCGGTGCGCACGTCGAGCCCGGCGCGCCACGGTGCAGCGCTGGTCGCTGCAGGAATTGCCAGCATGGCCAGCACGAGAACAAAGCGTTGCATCTTCCCGTGGACGAATCACATGTCACACTGCGCCTGGTGCAACCCGTCGGCAAGCTGAGCTTTGCAGAGCGTTTCGTGCGAACGCTGCCGGGCGATCCGCGGGCCGATAATCGAGTGCGCCAGGTCGAGCACGCTTGCTACTCGCGTGTCGAGCCGACCACGGTCCGTGCACCGGAGGCACTCGCGATCGTGCCCGAGGTCGGCGCGCTGCTCGGGCTTGATCCAAGGGCGTCGCCCGAGCTCGTCGATGTCCTCGCCGGCAACCGCGTGTTGCCGGGCATGGCGCCGTACGCCGCGTGCTACGGCGGTCATCAGTTCGGTACGTGGGCGGGCCAGCTCGGTGACGGTCGCGCGATCACGCTCGCCGAGGTCGATACCGCGCAGCAGCGGTCCGGTGGCTTCATGCTCGCCGACGAGGTCGCGACCTGGGAGATCCAGCTCAAGGGCGCCGGTCCGACGCCCTACTCGCGGACCGCCGATGGCCGCGCGGTGTTGCGTTCATCGCTGCGCGAGCTCGTGTGCAGCGAGGCGATGTTTCACCTCGGTGTTCCGACGACGCGCGCGCTATCGCTGGTGCTGACCGGCGAGTCCGTGATGCGCGACATGCTCTACGACGGCCACCCGGCCGCGGAGCCGGGCGCGGTTGTGTGTCGGGTGGCGCCGAGCTTTCTGCGGTTCGGCAGCTACGAGATCCACGCGAGCCGCGATGACATCGATACGTTGCGCAAGCTCGTGCGGTTCACGCTCGAGCGCTTCTACCCGCACTACGTCGCCGGTGACGCGCTCGACATCACGGGCTTCTTCACCGAGGTGATGCAGCGAACGGCGTGGATGGTCGCCGAGTGGATGCGCGTAGGTTTCGTGCACGGCGTGATGAACACGGACAACATGTCGATCCTTGGCTTGACGATCGACTACGGCCCGTATGGTTGGCTCGAGCCGTTCGATCCGGACTGGACACCGAACACAACCGATGCGCAGGGACGCCGCTATCGATTCGGCAACCAGCCGGCGGTAGCGCAGTGGAACCTCAGCAAGCTCGCGCGTGCGCTCGCGCCTCTCGTCGATGATGTCGCGCCACTGCAGAAGGCGCTCGATGCATTTTCGCGCGAATTCTCGTCGCTCTATAGCCACACGATGCTGCGCAAGCTCGGGCTGTCGGGACGTGCAGACACCACCGCGGACGACGACGTGTTGCTCGGCGGTCTCGCGTCGCTGCTCTCGGAAGTGTCGGCCGACTACACACTGTTCTTCCGCTGCCTCGCGCGGCCAGCGCCTGTCGTGGAGACGCTGACCGATGCGTTCTACGCGACGATCGATGGACCGCGTGCCGAGGTCGTCTCGCGCTGGCTGCGCAGTTACCTCGACCGCGTGGCGGTCGAAGCGATCGATGACCGCGAGCGCGCGGCCCGGATGAATGCGATCAATCCGCTCTACGTGCCGCGCAACTACCTCGTGCAGGAAGTGATCGATGCGACCGAGCGCGGTGATCGCGCGCGGCTTCCCGAGCTGCTCGAGATCCTGCGGCACCCTTACGACGAGCAACCGGGCCGCGCGCACTTCGCGGGCAAGCGGCCGGCGTGGGCCGAGAACAAGCCTGGCTGTTCGATGCTGTCGTGTAGCTCGTAGTCCGCGGGCTAACTAATCGATGAGGTCAGCTTCCAGATCGCAGCGAACTAGGCGCAACGAAGTCCTTCGCGACCTCGTCGAAGAAGGCATCGCTGGTCAGGTAGAACGCCCACAGCCGCTCGACGGGCTGCACGCCGCGCCGCTCCTGGAACAGGATCAGGTCGTCGAATTCGCCCTC
>JAYVWH010000019.1:0-4845 GCA_043786265.1 Kofleriaceae bacterium
TCGCGCTTGCCGGTCGAGATCTTTTCATGCGTGCGGGCATCGACGTCGGGGTTCACCCGCAGCGCGCAGGCCACCCGCAACCCGCGCGCGCGGGCCAGCAGCCAGCGGCCGTAGGCGGTCGCAGCGAGCGTCTCGTCGCGGAAGCTACGCAGCGCCTGAGTGAGCGGGTTGTCGTCACCGTAGGTCTGTGCGAGCAAGCAGAACCCGCCCTCGGCACCCGAGCCGCGATCGTGGAGGTCCTCCCAGAAGTCGGTCGCAGGCTGGGGGATCAGCGCCGACGTGAAGTACGTGCCCGATGCGTTGCCGTACTTGTCGATCGCGAGCAGCACGACCGTGTACTCGACGCCGTTCTTGAGGCCGCCGATGCGCATGCTCGTCGACGTGCTGCTCGTGCTCTCGCCGCAGATGTACGCGGGGTTGAGGTTCGAGAGATCCTCGGTCAGCGTGATCGAGCCGGTGCCGGCATCCACCGACGTGTTGGTCGAGATGTCCGACGCCGTGAGCACGATGTTCTGCGACGCGCCGCACAGCTGGCGCGCCGTCTGATAGCGCGCGCTCGGGGGCGACTGCGTCGCGACCGAGCCGCCGGCGGTGGTTGCGCACAGCGCCTGGTAGTACGCGATGTCGGTGACGCCCTCGGGCGGGGTCCACGTCAGGTTGATTGCTTCTTCGGCGCCGGTCGCGGAGAAGCTGGTCGGGAGCGGCGGCGGTTCGCTGTCAGTCTCGATCTGATCCGAGAGCGAGTAGTCGTACATTCCGCTGGCGGTGGTATCGACGAGCGCCCACGTCGTCGCCGACAACTTCCGCTCCTGGCAGCCCGGACGTTCACCCGGCTTGGGCATCATCAGATCGTAGATCGGGATCTCGACGGTGCCTCGGCCGTTCTGCTGGATCGCGCTGACGTCGAGGCTGCCGACCTTGGTGCAGTTCGTGTCCCGGACCATCGAGTTGGTGTTCGCGCAGTCGGCGCCGACCCAGAACTCGACGGGGCGGGTAATCGGCGTCGAGCTGTTCTCGACCGTGACCTCGTATGCGAACGTGTCCTCGAAGAACGTGGCGTCCGGCGTGGCGGGCGGATAGTTGAAGAAGCTGCACACGCAGTGGGCGAGGTTGAAGTAGTTCCAGAGCGAGTCCGGTTCCTTCTTGGGCACGGTGCCTGTATCGGCGTTGTCCTCGTGAAGGAGCAGCTTGTTGAACTTCAGCGTCGCCCCGCCGGGCAGCGGCGTGCCGTCGGCGTACGCGAGGCTTGCCCCCATCCACAACATGGCGGCCAGTACGTAACGGCGACGCGGCATCGGGGCGGCTCTCTGCAAAGGGTTTGCCGTCGCGGATCAGCGGGATTTCCGACGACAATCGTCGATATCACGGGCAGATCAGCGCTACAACTTCACGGCCCGGCTGCCAGATTGGCACAGGTGCGAAACGGGGCACGTCACCCAGGCAGTCAGGCGGCGGTCCGGATCGCCGCCCGGATCGCCTCTGCCAGCTCCTCGGCGCGCCGCTCGGCGGCGGGAGCCCTCCGTCCACCCCACAGGGCGGCGTAGTAAAGCTCCGTCAGCTCGTGGACCTCGGCGGCGCCCGGCGCCTTGCGCTGTACCAGGCGAGACGCGAGCTCGCGGGGCGTGGTGCCGGCCTCGCGTGGGGTGCCCGCCTTGGCGAGCTGGCGGGCGACCTGATCGTAGATGGCCGCAATGCGGGCACGGGTGCGGGCCTTGGCTGCCCGCGAGCCGCCGGCGTCCATCTCTCGCACGCGGCGACGGCGCAGCGCGAGGACAAGGCTCACGAGCAGCGCACCACCGAGCACGATCGGCCAGTAGGTCAGGACGCGCGACAACACGTTGCGCAGGCCGACCGCCGCGCGCTTGAACGCGCCGCCGATGTCGCTGAACAGCGAGAGCTGAGCGACGAGGTCGTACTCGATCACCCACTTCGACCACTGGAACCGCAGCGTGTCGAGGTAGCGACCGAGCCGCGCGCGCCATCCGCTGCCGCCGCGGCCGAGCTCACCACCCGGCGCCGACGGTGTCGCATCGAACGTGACCCAGCCCTGGCCGGGGAAATAGACCTCATCCCACGAGTGCGCATCGCCAGCGCGCACCGCGACGTAGCCCTGGTACTCGTTCCACTCGCCACCGAGGAAGCCGTTGACCTGACGGGTCGGGATACCCGATGCACGCGCGAGGATCGCGAACGCCGACGCGAAGTACTCGCAGTGGCCCTTCTTGCGCTCGAACAGGAAGAAGTGCACGGGCTCGGTCCCGCCGGGATCCCTCTGCTCGAGCGTGTATGTCAGGTTCGTCTGGAGCCACTGTTCGATCGCCTGCGCCTTGTCGTAGTTGTTGCCGAACGGCGCCGTGATCTGCTGCGCGAGTGCGCGGGTCTCGGCGGTGATCTCCCGGGGCAGCTGGAGGTACGCGAGCGCATAGCCCTGCGGCAGATTGCCCGTCGCAGCGCGCAGGTCCTCGGCCGGTGGCGGTTGGATCGTCGACCACGTCGTGTAGCGCAGTGTCGCGCCATGCTCGATGCGAAACTCGTCGTTGAACATCCGCGGTGGCGCGCGCCGTCGCGCGATCGTCGCCAGCTCGAACACGGCCGGGTTACTCGCGCCGAACAGCACATCGGAGTCGAGCGGCTCGAGCCAGATCTGCTGCTTGACGCCGGTCGTCTGCGCGTCCTTCTTCGAGCCCTCCCACCAGATCTCGTGATGCTCGATGCCTGTCACCGCGACGAACTTGCTCTCGCGTGTCGGGATCGCCGCCGCACCGGTCGTCGTTCGCTGCCATTGTCCCTTCGAGTAGTGATCGAACGCGACACCGCGCCAGTGGATCTCCGGGGCCTGGCGGCCGCCGTAGCGCGGGTCGACCTCGGCACGCATGACGATCGTGTCGTCGTTCTTGATCACGCCGTGGCCACCGAGCTTCACGCCATCGGCGAACCCGGCCAGCGTCATCCCGCGATTGCCCTTGAGGAAGAAGCCAAACCCGACGCGCGGAATCGCGAGGAACACGATCGACGCAGCCACGAACACGCCGAACGACAGCGCGCCGGTACCGACGAAGAACCGCGTGCCGACGATGCGCTTGCTATCGAGAATGCGTCGGACCTCGACGCGCTCCGATGCGCGGTCGGCGGCGTGCTTGACCAATAAATTATCTTCCATCTCGCGTCGAAGGTGGAACAGCGTCAGCGCCCACGTCGCCGCGATCACGAAGCCTAGGAAGCACAGGCCGTACGTGAGGTCGGCGTTCAGCACGCTGCCCGCAACGAGCATGAGGAACGCGAGCAGATACATCTGCTGCCAGTCGCGCGCGGCGCGCCGGTTGTACGCCTTGGCGACGACGAGCCAGATCAAGAACGTCGCACCGACCCCGAGGAAGTCGCCGGTCACGATCGCCGTGAGCACGCTGTACGCGAGTGCGAACACGCTCGCCGTCGTCCACACCCACGCCCAGCGCTCGAACCGGATGTTCGGCGGTTCCCACCACCATGATCCGATGAGGCCGACCAGACCGCCGAGCGCGATCATCGGCTGCACGCCGCCACCCGACGCCATCGCGATGTACGCGAACGTGATCATGAGATACGTCGCGGCTTTGTGGGCTACCGCAAATCTCATGCGTCCATCACCGTCTGCGCCGCTGGCCGGTTCGCCATCAGCAGGCCACGCGGCTGGACGAGCACGCTCTCGATGCGCTTCGGCATCGGCGTGAACGGCGTGTCCTCGCTCGCATAGGGGAGCAGCGCGAGGGCGCGTGCGATTTTTGCCTCGTGCATCTTGCCGACGCCGCCGGGCACGTGTGCATCACGCGCGACGAGCTCGACGGTCCAACCCACCTCGAGATAGGTGGCAGCAAGCGACGCGGCAACGCTGATGCCGCGCTCGACCGCGTTGACCTGGGCTTCCTGTGCGGGCGTCAGCGCGCTGTCGGTGAGTGCGTCGCGGACGTCCTCAGGCAGTGCGTTGTCGACACCGATTACCACGCGACGGGCGAGCTCGTCCTCGTACTCGCGCACGAGCAAGCGGCCGGTGCGTGCGGACGACTTCCAGTGGACGTCGCGGCGATCGTCACTCGAGCGATGCTCGCGTAAGCCGAAGAACTCACCACGGCGACCGAGGCGATCGGCGACCGCATCACCGCGGGTCGCAGCGCGCGGTGGTGGGCGCGGCACAGCGACGCGCGCGGGATAGACGAGCACGTCGAGTGGTGCGTCGACGTCGAGGGACTTGCGGAACAGGGCGAATGGAAACTTCGTCGCGAGTCGGTATCCGGTGAGGGTGTACATGCCGCGGCGAACGAACGTGTGGCGATACGAAGTTCGCTGCGACTTCGCCTCGGGGATCTTGAGGAAGTAGCAGCGCTTGTCGATCGGCGTGCCTCCTTGCAGGTCCTCGACCTCGATCGAGTACGAGGCCCGCTTGGCCTTGCCGTTCTTGATCACGACCTCCATCAGGAACGGCTCGCCCGCAAACACGCGCGGCGGCGGGCGGCGCTCGACCAAGAGCGCGCGCAGCGTCATTTCCGAGAGCACGCCAGATGCGATGATGAATGACAGCAGCCAGCCGAGGAGCAGGTAGAGCAGATTGTTGCCGGTGTTGATCGCGGCGAAGCCGACGCCGACCGCGAGGACCACGACGACCTTACCTTCGCGCGTGAACGTTAGCCGACGCGGCGGCCGGAACCGGCGGCGGAACCGCTGCCAGAATCCACGGCCGGCGATCGACTGCGCACTCCCTTCGGGAGTGCTGCGCGGCCCGGCAGAGCCGAGCCTTGCGGTCACGTGGGGACCGACACGCGCCCGACGATCTCCGCGATGACGCGCTCGCTGTCGGCCCGTTGCCGACCG
>JAYVWH010000020.1:0-2739 GCA_043786265.1 Kofleriaceae bacterium
GTTGCCGTCGGCTGCGTCGGCGCCGGGTTAGTGCTCGCCGGAAGTGGGACGCTCACGACGTTGCGCCGACCTCGAGCGACGAAGGTGAGAGATGCTCGACAAACGGAGTGACACCATGGAACGCCAACGCATCACCTGCCCCGAAACGGCCAAGCGCGAGGAGATCGAGATCGATCGCACGCCTTGCGGGATCGTGATCACCGGATGTAGTCGGTTCGAGCCGTGTAGCGCCGTCGAGTGCACGCGCGCGTGCGCCGTTCGGCTGGATCGGCGCGATCGGCGTGGCGTCGATGATATCGCCCCGCGCGTCCTCGTCGTGTACACCAGCAGATACGAGCAGACGAAGGCGATCGCTCTGGCCCTCGCCGATCACCTTTCCCGCGACGATCTGACCGCGGAACTGGCGGATGCCGATGCCGGCACGGTTCCGCCGTCGGCCGATTACGAGGCCGTCGTGATCGGTTCCTCAACTCGTTTCGGCCGGCACCCCCATTCCGTGATCGAGTACATCGTGCGCTTCCGCGACGCGCTGGCCGCGATGCCCTCTTTCTTCTTCTCGGTCGGGAACGACGACGACCTCGGCCGCATGAGCCGAGCGACCGGATGGCGACCTACGGGCAGCGCAGTGTTCAAAACCTTCGCTCCGGACCATCGTCGTTTCCTACACAGGTTCGGTGGCCACGTTCCGTCTGCGATGGAGACGGCCGTCGCCTACTCACTTCGGGTACGTGACTTCGCCTTGACGATCGGTGAGGAGGTCCCGACGCCCGGGTTGGTCCCGATGATGCGGCCACCGCAACAGCGACCGATCGAGCAGTGACCACGTCTCGGATTCCGCGCATCGCGCTCCCGCCGGCGGCGATGACCGCCGCGCCGCGTGGTCGTGTGTCGCGATCGCGAGACTTCGCACGCGTCGCAGGTGGCTCGCTCTCGTGACTCGAGTCAGTGCGCACGTCCCCCTGACGCCCACGGCAGACCTCAGCGCGATCAGACCTACGCCGCCGCGCGCTCCACTCGCGTCTCGAGTGGGATCGGATTGGTCAAGCAGTAGACGCCCGGGCAGCGCTCCCGAGCGAGCACCTCGAGCTCCTTGAGCTTGGCGTCGCTCGCGTCCGACGCGGCGACGACAGTTAGCGACACCCACTCGACGACCGGCTTGTCGCCGAGCCCCATCGGACGCGTGAGGTCGACTTGGTTCTCAGCGATGACCTTAAGGCTCGTCAGAGCGACGCCATCGGCCGCTGCGAGCGACGCATATGTCCCGGCGAAGCACGCGGCGAGCCCATAGAGGCAGTACTGGATCGGGTCTGGCGCGAGCCCCGCACCGCCCATGAACGGCGCGAGGTCCGATTCGAGTACCCGCTCACCTTTCGGGTACTCAACTGTCGCCTTGAACTGCGCGTGGCCCTCGCTGAAGTCCCACGAGCCCTCGACGCGCTTCTTCTTCTTGAGCAGGCTCGGGTCGGCGGTCGCCTGCTCGACGAAGCGAATCATCTCCGAAAGATCGACGTTGTTCGTTTTCATGTTCATGTCCTGTCTCCGAGGCTGACTGTTGCGTGCACGAGGTGCACGAGGTGCACGAGGTGCACGAGGTGCACGAGGCGCACCAGGCCCGTCGAGGCCGGGTGCAGAAGTCGAGCGAGCTGCGAGCGCGGGATCCGCTCGGTGCGTAGGACAGGCACGCCGGCAAACCGTTCGCCCGGCGTCGGCGGACCTGGACCTCATCGTTGTCGAGAACTCCGCGTCGGGCGGGTGTGCGCCAAGGACGTGCAAGGGGCAGTCTTCGACAGGCAGTAACGAGTCGGTGACGTTCACCGCGACCGGGAAGTCCTACACGATCGTCGTCGACGGCTACGCGCAGGCCCTGGGGAAGTTCACCGTGTGTCGTGCCCGTGAGCGCATAGGCTCGGTTCTGGTAAGACCTCGATGACGCCGGCATCCCGCGCTACTGTTCGAAACAGTACAGCCTGGCGGTCGTGTCGCAGCGGAAGTAGCAAGGAGATCCGAACGTCCAGTCGGAGCTCGTTCGACCAGCGGCTCCGATCGATCCAATGTTTGGGTTCGGGCTCGAGCCCGTGAGGTCGGCCCGTGTGGCGATACATGACGAGCTCGTCCAATCGTTGCAGTTCCACATACTCGCCTGCCCACTCTGAAGCGTGCCGGTCCAGACCGGAATCCCGAACGTTCCGGGGGTCACGTCGGCTCCGTACTCGTCGATGCTCACTCCGACGATCGGACCGACCTGAAGGCTGGCTTTGTTGTTGAAAACGAGGGTGCCGTCAACCATCGCCCAGGGCCCAGCCCCGGTGATCCGGTCGATCGCGCTCGTGTGCGAGTCCGAGAGCCATGCCCGGAACGTGCCGCCCAGTGCGGCTGCGCTCGCTTCAAGGGAGCACTTGCTGTCAGCTCCGACGAGCCCGAGATTACCGGGAAAGTCTGAACGCGTGACGAACACGACCTTCGCGGGGTCGCTGGAAGTGCAAGCGACCAGAACAGCCAGCACGCGCACACCATTCGCAAACGTCGCCACGGTCGAATGATATCGGAGCATTCATGGGAGAGTCCACGACGAATCCGATCGGTTGCGCCTATCTGACCTAACCCCGTCCGAAACGTCGCACTTCTGATCTGATCTCGGCGCGACAGGTCTCGAACATCACCCACCATGCAGCCCGCCGAATAGCCGGCGGCGACACGTTGGCGCGCACTGTCGTAGACCATCTCGTGGGCGTGTCGCTC
>JAYVWH010000021.1:0-7607 GCA_043786265.1 Kofleriaceae bacterium
ATGTGGAATTGCGCGGGCTGCAGGTCGGCGTTGACCTCGAGCTCGGTCCACTCGACCAGCAGATCCTGGTTCTGCGCAGGCGACTTGAAGCGCGTCTTCCTCGGGACGCGGCGCTCGCCGCTACCCGTCACCTTCTCGAACGCGGTGTTCGCGACCGACCACAGCGTCTTGCCATCGGGGCCGATCAGCTCGCTGTCGAACACGTCCCAGCGCCCCTCGCGCGCATCGACGGTGAGCTTCTGTTTTCCCGCAGCGCTCTCCATCACGACGCGCTCGACGCCCTTGCTCGCGTCCCACGTCACGGTGCCGGTCGCGCCATCGAGCGTGGGCGGAGTGCCGAGCGCGAGGTGCAGGAAGTCATCGGGCTCGAGCTCGATGTTGAAGAACGTTGCGATCGAGCGCGCATCGCACGGCCCGGTCAGCACGCAGTTGTTCTGATAGTCGAGGTACACGAAGTTCGTGCCGTCGCACGCCATCTCCGCGAGCGTGCTTCCGCCAGCTGGCGACAGCGCCGCGAACCGGACTCTCTTGCCGCTGCTGCCCATCACGAGGACCTCGCCCTTGGCGCGCTGGCCCGACAGCCAGTAGTCCATCGTGCTGTCGCCGCGAAACGACGTCATCGCATCGCGTGCGGCCTTGAGCTTCTCGTTAACAGTCGCGACTGCGGGCGCGGGATACGGACGTGCACTACCGCCACCACCACCGGGACAACCCGCAGCGAACATCAGCGCGGAGACAACGAGGCTTCGGTTCATGCACGGTTTGATAGCAGAGCCGGGCTCCGCATTCATCGCCGCGCGTGGCGCTCGTCACGGATGCAACACGATTGCCGCTGCTGGTGTCCCGAAACCATCACGCACCCACGATCGCATCCATCACGTTGGCGGTCAGGCGATCGCAGCGCACTCCATCGAACGAGTACACGCCGTCTAGCCGGTTCGTCAGGTCGGCGGCGATCGCGGCGCGCGCCCGATGCAGTCGCACGCGCACCGCTTCCTCGCTGCAGCCGAGACACGATGCGGTCTCCGCAGTGTCGAGCTCGAGCACATCACGCAGCACGACGACCTCGCGGCTCGCCTGCGGTAGCCGTGCGAGGCAGCTCTCGAGGACCGCCGAGAGCTCGGCCGTCTCGATCGCGTCCGCGGGCGTCGCATCACCGGCGACCTCGACCACCTCCGCGATCACGGGACGCTTGCGCACGACTGCGAGCGCCGCGTGGATGCAGATGCGGGTCGCCCACGTCGTGAACGCGGCGTCGCCGCGAAACTGCGCCAGGTTGCGAAACACATCGAGCCACGTCTGCTGCACGACATCTTCTGCCTCCGTATCTGATTTCACGATCCCGCGCGCGGCCCGAAACAGACGCTGGTTGTGGCGGCGCACGAGCGCCTCGAACTCCGCGTGTGCGCCACCGCGAATGCGGTCGATGAGATCGTGGTCCGACAGAGTGGCGATCGCAGATGCCAGCATGATCGATGGAGGAGGATACCGCCCCCGGCGTTACACTCAGAGTCCGGCTGAGCCGTACTGTGGCAGCTCGACGCGCCAGCGACCGCCCGTCTTGAGCAGCTGCACCCGCGCGCGCCCGGCCTCGGACACGATCTCGACCACTGCGTGATCGTCGCGCTCCTCGATCACGGTGATGTGAGTCGGTGCGGCGGTCGCATCGAAGGCACCGATCGAGATCAGATCCTTCGCCGTGTAACGCGTCGCCGCACCGACGAGGTCCGTCGCGCGCTTCGCTTGCGCCTCGAGTCCGGCGCGCGTCGCCGGTGCGAGAAGCTCGAACACCACTTCGCGGTCGCCGCCACGCGCCGCCTGGATCAGGTCGCGAACGGTGACGTCGGGGCCAGGCTTGGTCACGCGACAGCTCCGGCCCGCCGCCGCCGCGGCGAGTGCCATTGCCGCGACCGCGCTCGCGACCGCCGCGATCGTCGAACGGCGCGTCCCTAGTGCGAGCGCCACGCGTCGCTCCCGCCCGTCGCCGCGTGTGTCGGTGCCCGTCGCATTCGCCCGCCTACGACGTAGCGCGACCTCGCCAGCCTTGGCTACCCACTGTTGCCAGGACACGGGTGTGAGTGACCGCGCGTTGACACGATCGGTGGCAAACATCGCGCAACCCCGCCGAATCGCTCACGGCACGACGCGTGCACTTGTCTGGCTTCACGGTGAGCAGCCAGTCTGGCGATTTTCACCGGGTTTCTGTGTACTTGTAGGGGATATCTCCCTCAACTAGACTGAATCACTGGTGCGGACGATCGTCCAACCAAGCAGGAGGCATTTCATGAGTTTGCGACGCGCCCTACACCTTCTCGGCACTGCAGGCCTCGGTTTCGCCTTGCAGGCATGTGTTGTCCGCGAATCGCGGCCCGTCAATGCCGGCTACGGCTACGGATACCAGCAGAACGCGGGTTACTCGGCATCGGTCACGGTCGGCCAACCGAGCCCCTATTACGTCTCGAGCATGCCGCCGCAGCCGCTGTACGAAAACATGACGGCGTCGCCGGGCTACGGCTACGCCTGGATCGACGGCTACTGGCACTGGAACAGCTACGAGTGGGTCTGGGTCAGCGGTCGCTGGGAGCGCGCCCAAGATAACTACGTCTACATCCAGCCCTACTACGACTACTCGGGCGGATCGTACGTCTACATGCCGGGCTACTGGTCGCCGCGCGACCGCGTCCCCGGTGGCTGGCAGGTTCGCGATCATCGCGACGGCCGCCCAACGACGTACACGCCTCCGCCAGGCTCGTGGACTGCGCCTCCTGTCGCGACGGGCGGCGGCGGTCGTCCGCCCAACGGTGGTGGCGGCTGGACGCCTCCGCCCAGCGGTGGCGGTCGTCCGCCCAACGGCGGCGGTAACGGCGGCGGCGGCTGGACTCCTCCGCCGAACGGTGGCGGACGTGGTCCGGACGACGGCGGTCGTGGCGGCGTGTTCGTTCCTCCGGGTCACGGCGGTACGCCGCCCGGTCAGGGCGGTACGCCCCCGGGACAGACGACGCCTCCCGGTCACGGCGGAACACCGCCGGGCCGAGATCCCGATCGCGGCCCGCCTCCGGGCCTGGGTGGCGTGTTCGTTCCTCCGGGTCACGGCAGCGTGCCGCCCGGTCAGGGTGGGACGCCTCCGGGACAGACCACCCCTCCGGGCCACGGCGGAACACCGCCGGGTCAGAACCCGGATCGCGGCCCGCCCCCGGGTCATCAGCCCGATCGCGGCGGCCCAGACCGCGGTCCGCCCAATCAAGGCCCCGGTATCAGCAACCCGCCCCCCGGCAACGGCGGCCGTGGTCCTGACCGTGGTCCCCCCGACCGTGGTCACGGCCCCGACCGCGCACCCGGCGTCGGTGGCGGTAGCGGCGGAATGCGCCCGCTGCCCAACGATCATCCAGCGCCGCCTCCGCCCAAGATGGGCGAGAACCCCGGCAACAGCGGTCGTCCCTCGGGTCCGCCTCCGGGCAGGGGTGGTGGTGCATCACCGCCGCCTCCGCCGCAGAACAATGGTAATGGCAACGGCAATGGTGGCGGTCGTCCGTCGGCACCGCCGAGCCAGGGCCCGAGTGGACCGTCCGGTGGCCCGCACCCGGGTGGCCCGCCGCCCGGTCGCGGCAAGCACTAGCGGATAGCGCTAGTCGACGCGCAGCGCGCGCTCGAACTCTTCGGGGTTGGAGCTCGCGTAGATCGCGGTCTCCATGTTCACGAGTCCGGCGTTGACGAGATCGATCAGGTGCTGATCGAACTGCTGCATCGAGTAGAGATCGCGGCCCTTGCGGATGAGCTCGGGAATCTCGTTGAGCCTCGCCGACCGGATGCACTCGCGAATCGTTCGCGTGACGCGGAGGATCTCGACCGCAGGCAGGCGGCGACGGCCGTCCTTGCTCGCGACCAGGCGGAGCGACACGACGGCCTGCAGGCAGTCGCCGAGCCGATCGCGGATGACGTCCTGCGAGTCGGACTCGAACAACCCGACGTAGCGCTGGATCGTCGCGACCGCGTCGGGGGTGTGGATCGCCGAGATCACGAGGTGGCCGGTCTCGGCCGCCTTGAGGGCGGTCGCCGCGGTCTCGCGGTCACGGATCTCACCGACGAGGATCACGTCTGGATCCTGGCGCATCGCAGCGGTCATCGCGTCACGGAAGCTCTCCGTGTCGGCGCCGACCTCGCGCTGGATGATCATGCACTTCTGCGGCTCGTGGATGTACTCGATCGGATCTTCGATCGTGACGATGTGCGCGTGCCGCGTCTCGTTGATGTAGCGCAGCATCGCGGCCATCGTCGTCGTCTTGCCGTTACCGGTCGCACCGGTGATGAGGACAAGACCACGCCGCGCGTCGGCGATCTCGGCGAGCACCGGCGGCAGGTTGAGCTGCTCGATCGACATGATCGTGATCGGGATGAGCCGCATCACGATGCCGACCGAGCCACGCTGCCGGAAGATCGACGCGCGGAACCGACCGCGCGTCGCGAGCGAGTACGAGACGTCGATCTCGGCGAAGCGCCGGGTGAAGTCGACGGTGATGCTGCGATCCTCGAGGATCATCCGGGCGATCGCCTCGGTATCCGCGGCGGTCAGCGGTGGAACTTTGATGGCGCCGAGCAGCTCCCCGTGGAGCCGGTAGTGCGGCGGGTAGCCGACTTCAAAGTGGATGTCCGAGACACCACGCTCGATACCGAAAGCCAGGAGCTTGTGAAACGCGTTGCGGTCCATAGGACCCCCGCGATCAGGGGCGGCTCAGTTTAAACCTGGTCCACCCGGTCCTGGCTCGCCCTCGGACGCGTTTTCGGCGCGCTTGAGGCTAGATAGGAGCGCTTCTCCCGTGGCTTCGTCGTCCGAGAGCGGTTGCCAGACCTGTGGAGCGTTCACGGTGGCTCCGGCGCCTGACCCCGGCTGGGGAGCGGCGGGCGGCTCGGACGCACGCGGACGCGGCCGGCCCTCCATTCCCGGCAGGGCGAAGTCGCTGGTGATCTCGTCCTCGGCGCGCCCGAATGCGTTGCGAGGGATCGGGCTCGACTTGGGGAGCGGCGGCGGTGGCGGGCGGTTACCGTCGTCATCCTCGTCGTCGTCCTCCTCGCCCTCGTCATCGTTGCGCGTGCCGATCTTCGCGGCCTGCGCCGGCGCGGTGGTCGTGATGCTGCGCAACTCGGCCCGCACGGCTTCCGCCACGATCGGGAACGGCGGGCCCGGGCGCGCCATGTAATAGCCCTGGCCGTAGCGCAGACCGAGGTCCCGCAGCGCGACGACGTCCTCGACCTGCTCGATACCCTCGGCGATCATCACGGCATCGATCGTCTCGGCGATGTGACGCAGCGAGCGCAACATCTCGCGCTTCACCGTCGAGCGTGCGATGCCACGCACGAGCACGTCGGAGATCTTGATGAAGTGCGGGCGCAGCGACATCACGGTCTCGAGGTTCGAGTGACGTGTACCAACGTCGTCGATCGCGATACCAAAACCCATCGCCGTGTAGTTCGCGAGCGCGCGCTTGAACGAAGCGAAGTTCTCGATCGCGAGGCGCTCGGTGATCTCGAACACGATGTTCGCCGGTGTCAGGCCGGCGGCCGAGAGCAAGTTGCCGACCTCGACCTCGATGAACGCCGAGTCGTAGAACGACATCGGCAAGAGGTTCACGAACAGGCGGTGCACCGGCTCGAGCGCCGTGGCGCTACGGAGCGCTCCACGGAAGCACGCGCGGTCGAGCTCGACGGTGAGGTCGACCTCGTCGGCGATCGCGAACAGGGTCGCGGGGGATTCGAGCCGGGTCCCACGCGGTCCGCGCGTGAGCGCCTCGAACGCGAACGTGTCGCCGGTGCCGAGATCGATGATCGGCTGGTAGACGCTGGTCAGCCCCTCGCCGAGGATCACGTCCTGCAGCGTGCTGCGGTCGCGATGCGCCTTGCGCTCGCGCAGGTTGCGAGCGTTGTCGGCGGCATCCGCCACGAGCCGTGCCGTCAGACGTTCCGGGCGAATGAGCGAGTTGCCAAGCACGCGGGCGGCGCCAACCGTGATGCGCGGTTGCTCGCGGAGCACCTCGCTCACCATCGGTGCGAGCGCCTCTTCGACAACCTTCTCGACGGTCAGCGCGAGCTGCTCGAGGTCGATGCGGTGGGCGCCGCGCGGGGCGAGGATCACGAGGTAGCCGTTGCCATCACCCGACCGACAGATCAGATCTGCGGGATCGAGGGTCGTGCCCTTGTGCCGGTCGAGCACCGCCGCGGCGGCGTCGTAGATCTCGCTGTGGTGGGCAACTCCGAGGTCGAGCTCGACGCGGTGCAGGCGCGACAGATCGACGAGCAGACATGACAGCGAGCGATCGCGAAGGAGGATCGCGGTCACCTCGTTCATGCGCTCCTGGTACGGCCGGAACCGGTCGACCTCGGCCTCACGCACGCGCGCACCGAACGCACGACTGCTCTTGGGCGCGCCGGCGCCATCGCCAGACGAGAAGAAGTGCACGCGGCCCGGGCCACCACGTTTCGCGCCACGCAGCGCGGCCTCGGCGGCGGTGAGCAGGCCTTCGGGATCGGCGGCGTCCTCGGGCAAGCACGCGACGCCGATCGACAGCGTCAGCTTGCGGTTGCCCATCATGTTCGCGGTCGCGACCGCATCGCGCAGACGGGCCGCCTTCGTCAGGGCACCCGGTTTCGCCGTCTCGGGCAAGAGCAACACGAACTCCTCGCCGGAGTAGCGCGCGACGACGTCGCTCGAGCGCACGCGGTCGGGGGACTCGTCCTCCTGCAGTATCACGGCGATCTTGCGCAGGATGTCATCACCCGCGGCGTAGCCGAGGTCGTAGTTGACGCTCGCGAACTGATCGATGTCGGCGATCAGGAGCGACATCGGCTGGCTGTAGCGATTTGCGCGCCCCACTTCCTCGCGGAGGCGCTCCTGAAACGCGCGGTGCGTGTAGAGGCCGGTCAGCGGATCGCGCAGCGTGAGCGCATCGAGCTGATTGCCCATCTGCGCCAGCTGCTCGGTCGCAGCGCTGATCTCGCGGCCGCGGTCGGACAGCTGCTGCTCGAGGATGCGCTCGTGATCGCGGAGCGTGTTGTTGACGTTGCGGAGCTCGTCGACCAGTCGGTTGTTGTCGCGCTCGAGCTTGAACGTGTGAAGGAGCTGTTCGACGACCTGCAGGATGTCGGTGAGCTTCCAGGGCTTGGCGATCACGTAGTGGAGATGACCCGCATTGATCGCGGTGATCAGCTCGTCGCTCTCCGGGTACCCCGTGACGACGGCACGGCGACAGTGAGGACGCAGCTTGGCGACGCGCGCGAGCAGCTCCGCTCCCGCGAGACCCGGCATGTGAAGATCGGCGAGCACCGCCGCGACCTCCGGAGTCTTCTCGACGAGTGCGAGCGCTTCGTCCCCACTCGTTGCCAGCAGTACCGTGCAGCGCGTACGTAATACGTGCTCCAGCGCGTTCAAGTTGGTCTGGTCGTCGTCGACACAGATCACAACTGGCTTCGCTAGCTCTTCAGCTGATGCGGCCGGCTCGTCGAGGACTGCCAATGTGCTCCCAGTATAGTCAGTTCGACCGACTGATTAGAATTAGTGAGGCTTGCATGGTGCAATTCTGAAGTGAGGCGAGGTAGGCCTACGACACACGCTGCAC
>JAYVWH010000022.1:0-2061 GCA_043786265.1 Kofleriaceae bacterium
CGCGACGGTGAGGCCCTCGATCGATGCGCGCCAGCTGCCGCCATGCTTTCCCGCGGGCAGCTTGGCGACGAGGCCGAGCTCCTTCGCAGTCGCCTTGAGGGCGAGCAGGACTTCATCGTGGGTCGCGTAGCGCGACGTGCCCGGCTTGGGCGAACCAGGACGGATCTCGTAGCGGTCGGTCACTGGAATGCCTCCATCGTCGTGGGAACGCGCGACAGCTCGGCAACGTGAACACCGACGCACTCTGCATCGGCCGCGAGCATGATCTGCGGGCCCGCGAGCCGTGCGACCTCGAGCGCGAACAGGCGCAGCGCATCGCTGGTGCCCGAGCAGTAGTACGACTCGACCTCGTCGTTACCGAGATGCACGTCGACAGTGAGCCGGCTCGCGACGCTGCCGTTCTCATCGCAGAGGTGCACGCTCATCTGCCACATCCACGCCTCGCGATAGTGCTCGGCGAGCGAGTAGCCGGCGCGTGTCATGGCGAGCACGGCCGTGCCGAGCTCGTGCGAGGTCGGCTTGCGCGACGAAGAGACAGGAACAAGTTTGATGATCGAGCCCATATTCAGCGGTCCTCCGTGAGGATGTCGTACGAGTCGGGGCGGCGATCCCGATAGAACTGCCAGGTGCGGCGCACTTCTTCGATCAGATCGAGGTCGAGCTCACTGACAACGAGCTCGTCCTTGTCTTCGCTGCCGCACGCGATGATCTCGCCGCGCGGGTTCACGAAGTACGAGTTGCCGTAGAACTTGCCGACGTTCCACGGCGCCTCGGTGCCGACACGATTGATCGCGCCGACGTAGTAACCGTTCGCGACCGCATGCGCGGGTTGCTCGATCTTCCACAGGTGCTGCGAGAGACCGGCGACCGTCGCCGACGGGTTGTAGACGATCTCGGCGCCATTGAGGCCGAGCGCGCGCGCACCCTCGGGGAAGTGACGGTCGTAGCAGATGTACACGCCGATCTTCGCGTAGCGCGTCTGGAACGTGGGGTACCCCAGGTTGCCCGGACGGACGAAGTACTTCTCCCAGAACCCGCTCGTCTGCGGGATGTGGTTCTTGCGGTACTTGCCGAGGTATGTTCCGTCCGCGTCGATCACGCCCGCGCTGTTGTAGTAGACGCCGGCCATCTCGCGCTCGTAGAGCGGGACGACCATCACCATCTTGTACTGCGCGCAGATCGGACGCAGCTTCTCGATCGTCGGACCGGGAATCGGCTCGGCCGCGTCGTACCAGCGCTTGTCCTGGCCGGGGCAGAAGTACGGACCGTTGAAGATCTCCTGCAGGCAGAGGATCTGCACGCCCTTCTTGCCGGCGTCGTGAATCATCGGCAGATGCTTCTCGAACATCGCCGCCTGGATCTCGGCGACCGACCTGGACTCGTCGTTGATCGGATTGCTGGCCTGGATCAGGCCCGACAGAACTTTACGCGCCATCGTCGTTAGCCCGTGACCAGCGTCGAGGTTTCCTTCGCGATGTCACCCTTCCAGGTCTCCACGTCGCGTGCCACTGCTTTGCCGCCGGCCGACTTCGCACGCGCAGCCTCTTTGGCCTCGCGCGCCGACGCCTGACGCGACACGAGATCCGCGTGCGTCGTGAAGTACGGCAAGCTCTTGCCGATGAACTCGCGGATGTTGACGAACTTGTGGTCCGTCATGAACTTCGACAGCTCTTCCTTGAGCTCGCTGATCATCTCGTAGCCACGCAGCATCGCGCCGGTGCACACCTGCACCGTCGAGCTGCCAAGCAGGAAGAACTGGGCCGCGTCGAAGCCGGTCTCGATACCGCCGATGCCGCTGATCTGCACGCCGGGGTTCGCACGCGCGACCTCCATCACCTGGCGCAGCGCGATCGGACGTACGCACTGCCCCGAGTAGCCACCGGGAACCGAGTAGCCCTCGACGGTCGGCGTGGGCCGCAGCGTCTTCATGTCGATGCCCGACACGCTGAGGATCGTGTTGATCATCGCGATGCCGTCAGCGCCGCCCTTGAGCGCGCTCGCAGCCGGAACCGTCGGGTTGCCGACGTTCGGCGTCATCTTCGCCCACACCGGAATCTTCGA
>JAYVWH010000023.1:0-3478 GCA_043786265.1 Kofleriaceae bacterium
GCGCTTGGCAGGCCCGATTGCGCTTGCAAGCGCAAGAGGCGAGGCCCCGCCGGACAGGACGCGGAGGCATTCTCAGTTCGACTGAGCCTCCAGCTCGACGTTTGCGGCTGGAAAATGCGCGCGCACGGGCAAGTGGACGGGCGTGAGGTGCTGCGTCGACGGCTTGGGCAACACGTGCGCGGAGGGAACGGCGATCGCTTGCAAACGTGCTGGCTGGAACGGCCCCGATCTGATCAACACGTCCTTCGGTTGCGCCGCACGGCGAAGCGCCAGGCCAGGCGCGGCCGCTACGCCGAGCTCCTCGCCCTGGCATCACAGGGCCTCTGTCGCCTGCTCGGCTACGACAACGATATCGACGAGCGCGAGATGAACGCGCGCGCCGCGGATCTGCGGAATGAAACAGTGCGCGCCGGCAAAGTCCGCGCGGCCTAGGTCAGAACCCCGTGAAGCGTTGGGGTTCAAAGCTTGGCGGGGCGTACAAGACCGTGCGTCCGATCGAGGGCAACCGTGAAATCACGGTCGATCTGTTTGACGGGAACCAACAGCTGGTCCTGCTCGAACACAGGTGCACCGGCGATCTCGCACCAATCGTGCGTTGATACGCGCGTGGACCAGATCCATCGCAGCTGCTTCCCCGCGAAGTAAGACACACGGGTCTCCGTGACAAGCGCAACGGCATCGCCGTGTTGGACCAATAGCGGAACGCCGATCAACTTGGCCTCTTCGCCCTCGAAAGGAATTGTCGCCGAAATGCCGACTGGACCGAGGTCGAGGAACACAGCACCTTCCGCGCCGATCACGAGCATCGAATCGCTGCTGTTCCAGGCGAACAGCCAGTAGTCGCCGGCTGCGTACGGGGCGAGCGGCAACTCTGGTGCCTCCGCGGTCCGCCCCGACGACCAGTGCATCGTTAGCTTCAGATAATGCCGATCCTCGATCTCGACAATGCGTTGCTCAGCCGAGACGTAAAGGTCCGGCGTCAATGCGATCACCTCATCGCCGTTGCGAATCTTGATAAACGACGTCATCGCCCTAGGGCAGCTAATCACAGCGCCGCGGACGAGGGAGCTGCACGCAGCCTAGTGTTAACGTCACGGCATGAGATTTCTGCTCCTGCTCGCGGTCGCCGCTGGTTGTAAGGGTGGCTCGAAGGAACCCGCGCCCACAAAGCAGACCGCGCCGGCCGCAGGCGCATCGTGCGTCGAGGGGACGGCGATCGACTGCAAGCAGAACGGGATGACATGGACGGGCGCGACGTGCTGCGCGCCCGCACCGTCGACGTGCGCTGCGGGAACTGCGATCGACTGCAAGCAGAACGGCGGGATGTGGACCGGCGCGAAGTGCTGCGTGTCGGGCGCCCAGGCGTGCACCGACGGCAGTGCGATCGACTGCAAGCAATCGGGCCTGACGTGGACGGGCTCGCAATGCTGCACCAAGGCACCGGGGACGTGCGCTGCGGGCACGGCGATCGACTGCAAGCAGAACGGCGGGATGTGGACCGGCGCGAAGTGCTGCGTCGACGGCTTGGGCAACACGTGCGCGGAGGGAACGGCGATCGATTGCAAACAATCGGGCCTGGTGTGGACGGGGTCGCAGTGCTGCGCCAAAGGCCCGGCGACCTGCGTCGACGGCAGCAGCATTGATTGCCATCAGAACGGGGGCAGCTGGACCGGCGGCAAGTGCTGCGTCACGGGGACGGTCACGTGCGCCGCAGGTACCGCCATCGACTGCAAGCAGAACGGCGGCGCGTGGACCGGCACGCAGTGCTGCGTGAAGTAGCGAACGACTAGCGTCCGGCGAGTGCAGCGCGATAGTCGCGCATCGCGGTCGTCATCGTCGGTCGATCGAGGAACATGCTGAGTTGCGCAACGTCGAGGTCCGGCAGGCACGCGCTGCGCGTGGACTTCACCCAGCGGCGTCCTTTGCGCAGGTAGATCGTGATGGTCTGCTTCTCCCAGAACCAGACCTCGGGGACCCTTAGTCGACGGTAGACCTCGAGCTTGTTGATTCCGCGGCGCGACCACTGCACTTCGATGACGAAGTGCGGACGCTCCAGCGGCGACATGGAATCGTCACCAAGAATGAAACACTCGTCGGGCTCTGCGCCCGCCTTGCGCATCTTGTCCTTCAGTAGCCAACTGCCATAGGCGGATAGCTCGACGTTCCGCTCGAGCGCATAGGTCGCCACGAGCGCGCCAATCCAGGTTCCCTGACGCTCGTGACCGCGTGACGGCGTCACGGTCTCGAGCAGTCCGTCGAGGTAATGCACGCGAGGCACGCGCGACTCGCCTTTGTCGGCGAGGAACGTCTCGAACTCGGCCCACGACACCTTGCGCCGTAGCTCCACGCGATCGTCCGCGATCCGCATATGCACATGCTAGCACCGCCACTGCGGCTGCGATGCCAACGTCGAGGTCGTGCGGTTGCCACGACTTACGCGGCGCGTGTCCGCGCATCGGCCATCGCAACACCCGATTTCGGACTGGGCGGACGCGCGCTACGTCGACGAGGTCGGGAGGTACTTGCCGAGGCGCGACTTCACCGAGAGGGCCTTCACGAAGTCGTAGTCGGTCTGCGGCTTCGCGAGCTTCAGCACGTTCGTGATCAACAGGTCGTGCGGCATCAGGGTCTCGATCTTGGCGACGTTCCCGAGCGCACGCGTTGCGACGTGGACAAACCCCTTCAGGTAGGCCCCGAGCCGCTCTGGGCACAAGCCCTCCGTCTTGCCGAGCCAGACCTGCTGCTCCTTGATGTCACGGATCGAGGTCCCGTCGGGGCTCGGGTCCCAGATGATCAAACGCACGACGACGGCGAAGCCCCGTCGATCGCTACGGTCTCGACGTATTCCAGACTTGCGAGCTCCGCTTTCGCGGGGAACGCCGCCGCGAAGGCCTCGTGAATGTCGGCGAGAGCCAGCGCCACGTGCGCGCTACTGGCACTTCGGGACGGGGCTGCCGTTGCAGGTCGTACTCGCCGGGCAGCTCAGGATCGCGGCCGCACCACCGCTGAACAGCGCCGAATCGCAGCGCGTACCGGGCGCAACGGTGCCAAACACGTTGAGCGTGAATGCACCGCTGGAAGTTGATCCGCTCGAATAGCCGTCCACGACGATCGCGTAACCACCAGGGGCGACACCGTTCATGATGATCTTGGACGAGTTGTTACTGGCTCCACCTTCGTCGTCGCAGCCGAGCGTCGTGGTGCAGTCGAGACTCTTGACGAGGAGGGTCGTGTCGAATGCCGAGCCGATGGTGTCGATCTGAAGTGTGGCCACCGGAACCGGCAACAGGAGTGCGAGGGCAACGTCCGGGGCGGTCGACGACGCGCATGCTGGCGCGTGGTCGTTCGCCTTGCCCACGGTGGTGCCTGTCGTGACCTTCGCGGAGATTTTAGCGGACGACGTGACATCGGTTTCGACGGTGCAGAACGCTTCGCTCGTGCCCGAAGCGGCCGCGCAACCGAAGTCGTTCGGGTAGTC
>JAYVWH010000024.1:0-2762 GCA_043786265.1 Kofleriaceae bacterium
GCTGTTGAGATCGGTGCCGAGGCCCGCGACCATGATCTCGAAGTGGTTCGCCGAGCCCGGGTCGGAGTCGACCACGTTGACCTTGTACGGGCTGAACACGTCCCTGACGCACGCGACGACCTCGTTCCAGGCCTGGTCGCCGTACGGGAACTTGCTCAGCACGCGCTGACCGACCGGCCAGGTGTCTGCTATCGAGTTGGATGCACCGTTGTTGATCGTGCATCCGTTCGCGCAGCGGTTGAGGAACAGCGTGTTGTACGGAACGAGGCCGCTCGGCGGCAGCTGGCGAACATCGCCCATGTCGTTCTCGATCACGCCGGTGATCGGACGCAGTCGCTCCGCAGAGGCGGTCGACATCAGCGCGAGAGAGGCCAGTACAGCGGCACCCAGACGACTCATATGAGCTAGCTAGTTAGCCCCAAGAGCCCGTCACAACACTAGCGGGAAGTGATGGCTCCCGCTGCTTTGTACCGAGGCGCGCGGTCGCAGTGCAAACCCGGACAATCACCGGCGATTCCAACGTGATGCAGAGCGCAGCGCAAAGGCCGATCTCATGGGCCGAAACGCAAACAGGCCCCTCGTACGAGGAGCCCGTAGACCGTGACGAGCCGCTTCTCAGCGCTTCTTGCGCGTGATCACGAGGCCGAGGAGGCCAAGCGCGAGGAACAGCACGCCGTTGCTGTTGCCGCCGGTCGTGTCGCAGCCACCGCCGCCGCCACTGGCGGGCCAGCACACGCCGGTACCGGGACCGGTTTCGAGGCAGGAGAAGCCGCCCGGGCAGCCGCTCGCCGTCGGGTCGCAACCCTCGACGCAGTAGCTGTTGCCGTCGACGTCGCTCGCGCACGAGCCGGAGACGCAGTCCGCGTTGCCGGTGCAGGTCGAGCCGAGGCCGCCGGCGGTGTTGGGACCCGCGACGCAGTGACCATCGAGGCAGACCTGGCCGTCGCCGGTGCACTCGGGGTCCGCGGTACACACGGTACCGAACGCGACATTGACGACCTTCTTGGTGGTGTTACCAGCGCGGTCGTACGCGGTGAGCTCGAGCTTGTGCGCGCCCTGGCTCAGCGAGGCCGGGGTCGGGAAGTTCCACGCCTCTTCTTCGAGCGTCTTGACGAGGGTGCCGTCGAGGCGAAGCTCGGCCTTGGTGATCGTGCGGTCGTCGCTGATGTTCGCCTTGACGAGGAAGCCCGGGTTCACCTTCGTGCCCTCGGGCGGGTAGGTGATCTCGACCGTCGGCGGCGAGACATCGGGGGTGCTCGGACCAAACGTCGACGCGATGACCGCGTAGCTGTTCATCTTCGCGCTGCCGGTGCCGGCGTAGCTGCAGCCGCAGCTGCGCGCCGCGTCTTCACCGCACGAGCCGGCTTCGTTCTGGAACCGCTTGTACGTCGGACCGTTGTACAGATACGTCATCGGATCGCGAGCGTCGTACTTGTGGTCGAGGCCCCACGAGTGCGCGGTCTCCTGCGCGACCGTCCAGCACAGCTCGGGGATGTTGTTCGGCGCGACGTTCGCGAACGTGAACGAGATCGCGTTGGAGATGTAGCCGCACGAGAACGGGGACACGCCCATCACGCCGTTGGAGTACTGCACCTGGCTCGGCAGACCGGCGACCATCGCCATGTGGTAGTTGCCGCTGGTCGGGCGCGTCGTCACGACCTGGACGTCGAAGTCGGCGTACGTCTGCTTGACGCACGCGACGACCGCGTTCCAGGTCGCATCGCTGCCGGAGAACGCGGCGAGCGTCGAGTTCGCGTCGGGGATGCTCGACGTGTTCGTGGTCGAGTTGTCGTAGCCGGGCTTGAGCGCGCAGCCGTTCGGCTTGCAGTTGTTGAGGTAGATGACGTTGGAGACGGACGCCTGCGGCGGAGCGACCCAGTCACTGCCCTTCCTCGATTCGTCGAGCCACTTGTAAATCGCGCGAGGAGCGGCGATGGCGGCACTACCGCCCATCCCCAGGACCAGCGTCGCCGTGACCGCGAGAGTTCGGTTCATGCCCGGGGTTTTAGCCTTGTGCGATGACAGGTTGGAACCATGATCTACTGACAGGTACCTGCCAGCGGTGAGGACCGTGGTCGCGTCTTGTGCGACCCGGGCATCTCGCTCTAGAACAAGGCGGCGCAAACGATGAAGGCGACGTAGGCCGCGATCAGCAGGACGCCCTCAAACCGGCTAATTTTGCGGGATCCGCGCAACGTGATCACCCCTAGCAGGGTGATCGCCACCAGGCCGAGGAGATCTACAAGGTGCATGCGTTCGCCGAGTCGGATTGGACCGAGGTACGCGGTAACGCCGAGCACAAGAAATACATTGAGCAGATTTGATCCGATGACCGATCCCACCGCGAGCGCGGAGTGCCCACGCGAGGCAGCAACGAGCGACCCGATCAGCTCCGGGAGTGCGCACCCGATCGAGACGACGGTGAGGCCGAGCATGCGCTCGCTCATGCCCAGCTCGGCGCCGATCGCGCGGGCCCCGTTGACGAACAGGTAGCAGCCGGTTAGCAGGAGCACGAGCCCAAACCCGCTCATCCCGGCCGCGGCTCCGCGTGACGACTTGGGACGGCCACGGCCACCGATCGCGACGCCGCTATCCTCGGCGGTTTGTGCGCGGGTCAGGTTACTCGACGACGACCGGGCGTCGCTGTCGGTGCTCGGGCGGCGAGCCAGAAGCAGCGCCGAGCTGCTGGCGCTCAAGGACTTCGGATCGAGCTCGTCGGCGATCGCGGCCTCGGGGTCGAGGCGGGCAGAGACCGTGAGCGT
>JAYVWH010000025.1:0-2401 GCA_043786265.1 Kofleriaceae bacterium
CGAAGCTGAAGCCCGCGTTCGCAAAAGGTCCTGGCGGTACAGTCACCGCCGGCAACGCATCCGGTCTCAACGACGGTGCCGCGGCGCTGCTGCTCGCCAGCGAGAAGGCGATCAAAGAGCTGGGCCTCACGCCCCGCGCTCGTTATGTGACAGGCGCCGCAGCGGGGGTCGAGGTCAGTTACATGGGCCTTGGCCCAATTCCGGCGAGCAAGCTGGCTCTCCAGCGGGCGGGAGTTACCGCACAACGCATTGATCTCGCGGAGATCAACGAGGCGTTCGCCGCCCAGGCGATCCCATGCGTCGAGCAGATCGGCCTCGATCCCGAGAAGGTCAACGTCAACGGTGGCGCGATCGCGTGGGGACATCCACTGGGCGCTTCGGGCGCGCGGCTCGTACTGACGTTGATGCTCGAGCTACAACAGCGGTCCGCCACCCTGGGTCTCGCGTCGATGTGCATCGGCGTCGGGCAGGGGATCGCGGTCGTAATCGAGCGGGCTTCGTGAGATGGTTCGCCGGGAGCGCGGGGTAGCCTCGGGATCATCGTGTCGGTTCAGGACCAAGTTCAGAAGTCACTGAAGCTTGTCGGCCGAGTTCTCGGCGACAAGTTCAAGCTGACTGCGTGCATCGGCATCGGCGGGAGCGGCGCCGTGTACCGGGCGGACCAGATCGCGCTCGGCCGCACCGTCGCGGTAAAGATTCTCAACGAGGAACTGTGTGCCGATCCGCGCATGATCACGCGGTTCCGCGGCGAGGCCATGTCTGCCTCGCGGCTCAACCATCCCAACTGCGTCTCGATCATCGACTACGGTCAGTCGCCCGACGGCCTGCTCTATCTCGCGATGGAGTACGTGAAGGGCCCGACGCTGACCCAGCTGCTCGTCAACGAGAACCCGCTCGGCGTCGAGCGGGTCGTCGACATCGTGAGCCAGGCGCTCGCCGGCATCGAGGAAGCCCACCTCGCGGGCGTGGTGCATGCCGATCTCAAGAGCGACAACATCATCGTCGACCAGCGGCGCGCCAACGTCGACACCGTCAAGATTGTCGACTTCGGCATCGCCCGGCTCGTCACCGGCGTACGCGAATCGGAGGACCGCTCGATCAGCGGCACGCCCGAGTACATGGCGCCCGAGGTCATCAGTGGCGCGCCGCCGTCGTTCGCGTCGGATATCTACGCCGTCGGCATCATTCTGTTCGAGCTGCTCGCGGACAAGACACCGTTCTTTGCCGGCAGCACCACCGAGATCCTCACGAACCACCTCAAGGTTCAGCCCGCGCTGCTGACCGCGAAGCGCGACAACATCCCGCGCGAGGTCGACGCCGTGATCGCGAAGGCGCTCGCGAAGCATCCGGCCGATCGCTACGCGTCCGCCCACGAGATGCGCGAGGCGCTGATCGGCATTCGCGCGCGGATGCGGCAACTGCCCGCCGCCGACAAATGCGTGTCGTGCGGTACGTCAGTCACGCCATCGTTCAAGTTCTGCCCGGAGTGCGGCACGCCGCGCATCCGCGTGTCGAAGACCTTCGAGATTCCGACGATCCCAGCCAACCCCGAGGTGCTGCCGCTACCGTTCACGGGGCGCAACCGCGAGCTGGCTGCGCTGCTCGAGCAGATGCGCCGCACACCTGGCTCGGGCAACGGGATGCTCGTCGTTGGCAACGAGGGCGCCGGACGCTCGACGCTGCTACGCACCGCGTATTCCGAGCTCGGTGCGGAGGGCCGAGTGATCTACCAGGTCGGTCCCGATCCGAGTGGCCTCGGCGCGCCGTTCTATCCAATTCGCTCGCTGCTCGCGGCTGTACTGCAGCTGCCACCCGTGTCGAGCGAGCACGAGCTGCGCGAGGCTGTCCTCGCGATCGGACTCAACGAGCGCGACACCCCAGGCATCGCGCAGCTATTCGGTCACCCGACCACGCTGCTCGAGCTCGAAGCGCCGGTGCGGCGTCGGGAGATGGTGTGGTCGGCGCTGCGCGCACTCGAGCGGGTTGGGGTGTCAGGCCCCGTCGCGATCGTGTGCGAGGACATCGACCGGTTCGATTCGTCGAGCATCGAGATCCTGCGCCGTGCCACCGAGAGCAGTGAGCTCGCGCTGCCCGCGATCGTCATGACCGCAACGCCCCGCTTTGCCGAGATGTGGCCGCCGGCGACGACGCGTCTGCCGATGGACTCGCTGGTGGCCGCGGATCTGGAGTCGATCGTTGGCGTGCTCGCGAAGGCGGGCGTGCGCGGGCTGCCGCCGGTGCAACACCTGTTCGAGACCACGCGTGCAATTCCCGGTCACGTCGACCACATCGTGCGTTATCTTCTCGAAGGCGGTAAGGCCGAGGACACCAAGGTCAAGCTCCCAGACCTCGTTGCCGCACGTCTGTCGATGCTCGCGCAATCCACCCGCGATGCGCTCCA
>JAYVWH010000026.1:0-5265 GCA_043786265.1 Kofleriaceae bacterium
GCGCCGCATCATCCCTTGTCGCGAGCGCGAGGCGGTCCGCATCCGGGCTCATCGCTCCGACGCGCGGTTGATCAACGAGCTTCCGTCCATCCGTGGTGAGCTGATATCGGCAGGCAATGCATCGCCCCTGCCAGGTCACCGGCGGGCCGCGCGTGCATTCCACAAGAGGATCGCGGCGACCGCGGGAGCGAGCATCGCGATCACGATGACGATCACGTCGAGCGCGCCTCGCCGGCGCGGCAGGTCGTAGGCGATCGCCTGCACCGCGGTGATGATCGCATCGGCGGTCACCGCCGTCGCCACCACATCGGCGAGCGGCTGGCGCCAGCGGCGAGCAAGCGCGAACAGACCGGCGCCGAGCACGATATCGAACGCGACCCAGCCGTACTGCACCCCCGCGGAGGGGAAGTAGTGCGCGCTCGTCGGGAGTGCGAGCAGCACGGTCCACACCACGAGGAGCACCGCGAGCGCGCGGACCACCACCGCAGGGCCGCGCAGGAACGTCTCGAGGCCGAACCGCAACAGTCCACCGCGTGCGAACGCCTTCAGCGTATCGAACAGCGCGACGAACGAGCTACCGCGCGGCGGATACGACAGGAAGATCGGGTCCCACCCCGCTGGCTTGAACTTCGCCTTGAACGCGCGCAGCCCGTCGAAGTCATAGAGCGAGCGGCCGAGCCGGCGAGCGGCGCGCAACCACGACGTCACATCGCCCGCGAGCGGAACGAGGCCGAGCGTGACGACCGGGACGCCTTGGGTCGCGGCCGCTCGCATGCCTGCATCGACGAGCAGCTCGACGGTGCCGTTCGGCGCATCCGGATCGCGGAGGAAGTCCTCGAAGAACCAGCCGTGCCGTGCGTAGATCGGGATGATGCCGAGGAACGCGACGACCTTGCCGTCACGCTCTGCGATGAAGTAGCGCCGCTCGGCGGGGAACGTGAACGGATCGATCTGCACGAGGAATCCCATCGGTGCGATCGGGCGCGACGCGAGCCAGCGCACGATCAGCGCATCGACCTGGGTGCGCGTCGGATGATCCGGATCGAGCTCCGCGATCTCGACCGGTCGCGCGATCACGCCTTTCGCACGCGCGCGTCGCAGCTGTTCGCGCAGGCTCCGGCTGCTGTCGACCACAGCCGGCCACGCCGCCGGTGACCACATCGGCTGGTCACCGATCCGTAGCGATGGCCACCCCGTGGCCTCGCCGAACCGGGACTCGGTCCCGAACCAGGCGGTCCGCCGATCAGCGGTGCGTGCTGCCTCGACGAACGCGGCCGAGACCTCGGCGAGGCGCTCCTTCGCGGCGATCGGTGGCCCCGCGGCGACCCACGAGCGGCCGGTATCGACGTAGCCGACACACGCGTCCTCGCCGGAGAACCAGTAGCGAAACCCGGGCTCGAGGATCTGGAACGACGTCGAGTTCCAGCCGTGACTGCGAAGGAGGGCGAGGACGCGCTCCCGTTCGCTCACGTCCGCTTCTCGATGCCCAGCGTCGGTCGGATCCACTTCGGCAGAATGTACTCCCATGGCAGGACGCGCTCGCGGCGTTGCTCCTCTTCCAGGTGACGAGCGCGCGCCTTGAGAAAGTCGTGCAGGGCAACCGAGCCCACCAGGTGGCGCTCGTTCGCGGGATTGACGACCAGCAGTGCGGTCACGTCGTGCTCGGCCATCTGCTGGATCGCACCCCGCAGCGTCTCGCTCGTCTGCACGGTGTGCGCCGGCCGTGCGAGCGAGCCGAGCGGGGTATCGAGCAGGGCCACATCGCGCGCCCACGCGGTGAGGTCTGCCCGGGTGATTGATCCGACGAGGTTCGCCTCGTCATCGAGCACCGGGAACAGATGCTGGCTTCGGTCGTCGTGGATTGGAAGCACCGACGGGATCGCATCACGCACGGAATCCTGCGCCCGGAGCACCGGCACCTCGGTCGACATCACATCGCGAACGAACAGGATCTCGAGCTCGTCGATCGCGTACTCCCGGCTGACGTGCAGCCCGCGGCGCGCGACCTTCTCGGTCAGGATCGAGCGCTTCAGCACGAGCACGGTGAAGGCGTGGGCGACCGTGACGGCCACGACCAGAGGCAAGAACATGTTCATGTCGTGGGTGAGCTCGACGATGAACACGATGCCGGTCAGCGGCGACCGCATCGTACCGCCGAGGATCGCACCCATGCTGACGAGCGCCCAGAACCCGAGACCCGCGTGCGGGAACGCCTGACTCTCGAGTGCACCGAGGGCTCCGCCCATCATCAACAGCGGTGCGAGCACGCCGCCCGAGGTTCCCGAGCCCAGCGAGATCGCCCAGATCAGGCCCTTCACGACGATGAGGATCAGGACCGCGCGGATCGTGAAGCTCTCGTGGATGATGCCGGCGATCACGTCGTAGCCGACGCCGAGCGCGTGCGGCGCGACGAGGCCACCGAGTCCGATCGCGAGCCCGCCGAGTGCCGGCCACCACATCCAGTGGAAGGGCAGGCGCTTGAACAGGTCCTCGCACGCGTACACCGCGGCGGTCAGCAAGCCGGAGAACATGCCCGCGATGAGACCCGACACGCCACAGCACGCCAGCACATCGACGCCGACGAACGCCGCATGCTCGGCGATCGGAAACAGCGGGCCCGGTCCGATCACGAAGTACCGTGCGGCGGCGGCCGTGGCGCTCGCGAGCGCCACCGGCACGAAGCTGCGCGGCTTCCATTCGAACAGGAGCAGCTCGACGGCGAGCAGGATCGCTGCGACCGGTGCGGCAAACGTGGCAGACATGCCGGCCGCCGCACCGGCAACGAGCAAGGTCTTGCGCTCGGCCGCCGTGAGCGAGAACAGCTGCGCGATCAGCGAACCGAACGCGCCACCGGTCATGATGATCGGCCCCTCCGCGCCGAACGGACCGCCGGACCCGATCGAGATCGCCGACGAGATCGGCTTCAACAGGGCGACCCGCGGCTGGATGCGGCTGCCACGGGTGAGGATCGCCTCGAGCGCCTCGGGGATGCCGTGCCCTCGGATTCGCTCCGAGCCGTAGCGAGCCATGAACCCGATGACCAGCGCGCCTCCGATCGGAACGAGGACGCTGGCGAGGCCGAGGTGGTGGTCCGCGGGTGACGCCGCGTCGAGCGAGAACCGGCCGAAATAGAACAGGTTGGTGAATAGCGAGATCAGATCGAGCAGGAACCTCGCGACGAAGGTCGCCAGGAGCCCGACGACGATCGCGATCCCCGCGATCGGGATCATGCGCCTGGTCGCGGTGAAGTCACCCAGGTGCATCATCGGTTCGTCGGGGGAAGCTGCCATCGCTGCGGCGTATCATGGATGGGCTCCCACGCATCGAATTGCATGGGACCCAATGGATTGGTGCGGCAACGTGTCCTATGCTCCCGACATGAGGTCGCGGTTCGAGCATCCGGCACCGGCGCTCACCGGCACGACGCCCGGTCACGTCCTGCAGGTGATCGATGCGGCGATCGCGAAGCGCGGCGAGACGGCGCTGTCGGCGCGCGGCGTGCCGGCCGATGTGCTGCCCGGCGATGTCTATGACCTCGCGAGCCTCGTGCTCGGCGAGCTCGCGTTCCTGCACGCGCTCACGCCGCAGGCCGCGCCGGTGCATGCCTTCGAACCCGCGCCGACAGGACCGCGCCTCCCCGCACATGTCGATCAGCTCGCACGCACACTCGAGGCGCAGCTCGCAGGGATCAGCTAGGCTCGCATGGAGATGGCCCGGCGCGTCCGTTCCGTTCCGCACGAGGAAGCCACGACGGTGCTCGTAGCGCTGCGGCGGATCGTTCGGTTCCTGCGGCTCGCGGACCGTGAGGTCGAGGCGGCATGCCGGATCTCGGCGGCTCAGCTGTTCGTGTTGCACACGCTCGTCGATAATCCGGCCTCGTCGCTCTCGGAGGTCGCGCAGCGGACACTGACCGATCAGAGCTCGGTGTCGACCGTGGTCACCCGGCTCGTGGCCCGGGGGCTCGTAAAGCGCACGCCGTCGCGCCGCGATCGTCGTCGCGCCGAGCTCCGGGTCACGCCGGCTGGTTTTCGCATGGTCCAGCGTGCCCCGCGCGTCCCCCAGGCGCAGATGATCGAGGCGATCAAGGCATTGCCAGCGGCGCGCCAGGCCGAGCTCGCGCGCTCGCTCGATAGCCTCGCGACCCTGATCGGCGCGAACCAGGTTGCGCCGCGGATGCTGTTCGAGGACGAGCCGCCGCGACGCCGACGCTAACAAAGTGGCGCGATTGGTCATGTGGAGTGCGTTCATCCGGCAAGACGCCATCGCCGAGGCATCGGAGAAATAAAAGCGCAGCAGTTCACTGGCTGTTGCGGACGAAACCCTCTGTCGCCTGTTCGCGAAGGAGGCGACGCACCTCGGCGCTCGGATTTGCCGACGTGCGCTTGCGGATCACCGCGTCTTCACCCTCGCCGATGCGCAGCTCGAACCCGGTGCGCCGCTCGCGAACCGCCCAGCTCCTCCCATCCGGATGACGGAGCTCGATCCAGCTTGCGACTCCGGCATCGAAGCGCTGCTTCGACCGCTGCTCGTCCACACCTTGCGGCAGCTTCACATCGATGCAGCTCTTGTTCGCGCGCGCCCACGCATATGCCTTCTCGAGGGCGTCCTTGCCCTCGGTCTCGAAACCTTCGGTCAGCGCCGTCAACCACGCCGTGATCGTCGGGAACACCAACCACGTGTTGCCACTGCTGAAGTCGAAGGACACCACCTGCTCGGGCGAGCCGCCGAAGCAACCGACCGGATCGAACGCGTGAACCTCGATTGACGAGATGGCGAGCGGATACCAGTCACTGTTCCACAAGGCGTGGCTCGAGGTGCTCGATCGCCCGGCCTCGAACTCGGTCGCGAGGTCCGTCAACGTCTTGCGTTCGCTATTGAGTTGCGACGGCTGGATGAACCTGAGGTCGCCATAGCGCCAGGCTCCGACGTGACCGAGGACACGACCAACGTCGATTGGAAGGGCGCCGTTCTCCCCGTCGTGGCGCGTGACGGCACCGCGTTTGACGTGTTTGTGTGACCCGAGGGTACGGACGAACAGTTGAAGCAAGCTGTCGGTGATCACTGCTCCGTTGTAGCCAGCGCGACTGGCTTCGCGCCAGTCCGATGCTGTACATCATCGACACAGAACGCGCAGACACCACGCCGAAGCCCTCGCGACTCGAAGCTCGCCACGCCGTCACCGGTTAGCTGCAGCGTTGCGTGGAATCGTCTCTCGGTCATGCCGTGCTTTACAGACCATCGGGCACGCGCGACCGCAGCGACATC
>JAYVWH010000027.1:0-2926 GCA_043786265.1 Kofleriaceae bacterium
GGCCAAGGAGATCGTCTCCGCCAAACTGCTCCAGATCGGCTGGTTCCTGAACCTCTATGTCGCCGACAAGGAGCCCGAGGACGCCAATGTCACCTACGGTGGCTTCCACGCGATGGCGCGTAACTCGTCGGTGAAGTCGCTGTCGATCACCGCGGTTGACGCGGTCACGTACAAGTTCAATTTCGAGGCGACGGTCGCCGCGCAGAACAGCTTCCTCTCGTTGCTGCCAGGCACGTCCGCGACCGGCGGCAAGAAGATCGAGCTCGCGATGGGCAAGCTCACCAACGACGAGCTGGTCGCCGGTTCGTGGCAGTCGCGCTTCGATGTCCACAGCTGGGACCCCACCAAGGTCGCACCTGATCAGGTCGAGAAGATGGCGATGATCGTCAGCAAGGCGCCGCGGTCAGCGAACGCCTACCTCGACTACAACCGCCTCTACGCGGACGGCAAGCTCGATGTCGGGGCGCAATTCGGCTGGGACTACAACGCCGGCCGCGCCGATCTCGCGAACGCAGAGCAGCTGTTTGACGAGCTGGTCGGCCTCGGCTTCGCCTCGCCCGTGACCACGTTCAAGGACCTCAAGCTCGACTCGCCGGCGCTGACCCGCACTGGCCTGTACAACGGCAAGGCGGTCGCGATCTCGGTCAAGCTCGTGCACCCGGGCATGGTCGCCAACGTGACCACCGACGGCGCGAAGCTGCGCGAGGCGATGCTGTCGATGCTCGCGAACAAGGAGGTCGTGCTGTTCAACGGGCACGCCGGTGTGTCGGGACGCATTCTCACGGCGGACTTCCGCTCCAACGCGCTGGGCACGATCACGGCGGCCGAGTACCCGACCATCCCGCTGCTCGACGGTTACCAGATCCTGCTCATCGAGGGTTGCCAGACCTACGCGCGCTTCACCGACGGATTCCGCGCGAACCCCAAGAAGCGCGGCCCGAACGGCGAGCTCGTCAACATGGACATCGTGACCTCGACCTCGTACACGTGGACGACGCAGGGTGCCGAGTCGATGGAGCAGATCCTGTTCCCGCTGATCGGCACTGATGGCAGCAAGAACGTCAAGCCCGTGACCTGGGACGACATCCTGCGCGCGATGAACGCGGCGCCGAACACCACCGCATTCATGGGCGTCAACGGTATCGATAACGATCCCCATGCCCACCCGTATGCGCGGACCGACAAGCTCGGCGCATCGTGCACCTCGAGCACGGCCTGCGGCGGTGAAGGCAACCTGTGCGTCAAGCCCTCGACATCGGCGACGAGCAAGGTGTGCGCTTCGGTCTGCATCGACGATGCGGGCTGCCCGAGCACTCATCGCTGCGCATCGCTCGCGACGAGCGGCACTCTGTCGAGCCGCGGCTGCGTGAAGCGCTAGCTCAAGGGCACTCCACGAGTGTGGCCGCGGCGGCAGAGGTCGCGTCACAGCAGGCTCAGATCGTGATCCGGGGCGAGCGCAACGGCGCGCCTTACGTCACGACCCTCCGTTGAGACCCGGGGTACAATCGGGCGCAGATGCGCTCAGCTCTACTGGCGTGCGCGCTAGCCGCCTGCAATTTTCGCCCTGGAACCGTTTCCTCGCGTGACGGCGCGATCATCGTCGACTCGGACCTTCGCGACGGGATCGACGCACCGAGCGATGCGCTGGCGGTTTTGCCGGATGCGTCGGTCTGCTACGGCACCGGGCTCGTGCGGGCATGCTTCGCGGCCGCACCAAGCGGGGGCGTGACGATCAACGCAAATATTGATACGGGCACATCGAATTTGTGTGACGACGATCCGCGCAACGCGGCGTGGTGCGTCGTCGCGGGCGCGTCGGTGTCTGTCACCGGGGCCGTCGGTGTCACGGGCTTGCGACCGCTCGTGCTCGTATCGACGTCGACAATCGTGGTCAGCGGAACATTCGACGCATCGAGCAAGCGGGGTGGTCAGGTCGGTGCTGGTGCGAACGCGGCCGGGTGTAACCCCGGAACGGCGCCGAGCGGCGCGACGGCGGGCGGTGCAGGCGGAAGCTTTGGAGGGATGGGCGGTAACGGAAGCGGCACAGGCGCAGGCTCGCGAGGCGCCACGGTGATGCCGACGACGCTGCGCGGCGGCTGCCCCGGCCAGAACGGTGGCGGCGGCAACGCGGGTGGCGCGCGCGGCAACGGCGGGGGCGCGCTGTCCTTGATCGCCGAGGCAAGCATCACCGTAAGTGGGGCCATCAACGCAAGCGGCGCTGGTGGCGGCGCGGGAACGAACCCGCAGGGCGGCGGCGGAGGCGGCGGCTCGGGTGGCCTGATCGCCTTCGACGCGCCGAGCGTCACCATCGGTGGCGTGGCCTTCGCGAACGGCGGAGGCGGCGGCGAGGGAGGTACTGCCGGTGGCAATTCCGGTGAGGTCGGCCAAGATCCGCAGACCTTCAACAACGCGGCTCCGGGCGGCAGCACTTCGAGCAGTGGTGGCGATGGGGGCGCTGGGTCCGTAGGCACGACGCTCGACGGTTCGAACGCGGGCGCCCCGAATGGCGGCGGTGGCGGCGGTGGAGGTGGCGGCGCGGGCGTGATCCGGCTCTATCGGGCGACATCGATCACCGGCAACGCCTCTCCGCCTGCGACCTGATCGAATCCGTCGACGAATCCCGTTTTTAGTTAGGCGACCGGCGCAGTCGTCAACGCACTTTTTCGCGTGGGATCGCTTCGTGCTAACTTGAGTTGGGATGGTCAAACCAGCGCAGCAGGATCGACGCCATGCGTACGACGCATACCGCGCTGTTCCATCCCATCAGCGCGCCGAGATCATCCACGGCACGCTCTACGTTTCTCCAAGGCCCGCGCCAAAGCACGCCAACGCGACCTCCGTACTCGGCGGCGAGCTCAACGGCGCGTTTCAGCGCGGGCGTGGCGGCCCGGGTGGTTGGTGATGTCTGCTTCGGCTCGTGCCACAC
>JAYVWH010000028.1:0-3273 GCA_043786265.1 Kofleriaceae bacterium
GCCTTGTCGCTCTTGCCTTGATCCATGTAGAAACCCGCGAGGGTCTCGAACATGTCGAGAGCGCCGCTCGCGTCGACTCGCTTGAACGCGACGAGGGCCTTGTCGGCCTTGCCGACCTCGGCGTACGCGCGCACGAAGTCCTTCTTCGCGTTGCGGTAAAGCACGTCGCGCTTCGGATCGCGGGCGGTCGCCGCCGCGACCTGGAAGAATGTCTCGAGCGCCTCGTCCGCGCGCTTGCGGTTGAGCTGGATCCAGCCGATCTTGTACATCGCGTACCAGTACGCGTTCGACTGCGGCGACTTGAGCACGAGCTTGTAGCGCGCCTCGGCATCGGCGAGCTGACCGGCCTCCCAGTAGTACTCGGCGAACGCGAGGTGCGCCTCGGCGACGTACTTCGACGACGGATAGTTCTTCAGCAGCTTGTCGTAAACCGCGCGCGCACCGGTGACGTAGTTGCCGCCCTGCAGCGTGTACGCGTAGACGAACAACGCGAGGTCCATCTGCTTGAAGTTACGGAACGCGGTGTTCTCGGTGAGCTCCTTGTAGGTCGCCGCGGCCTTCGCCAGGTAGCTGTGCGCGATGTCGGCGGCCTTCCTCGAGCCCTTGCCGTTCTTCTTGATGTCGAGCTCGACCGATTGCAGCCTGTATAGCCGCTGCTGCTTCGCGTACAGCTCGGCCAGTCGGAACAGCAGGTCGCTCTTCTCGTCGACCTCGCCGTCTGGCGTCGCGGCGATCAACGTCACTAGGATGTCTTCCTGCTCCGCATGAAACGGCGAGGTCAGAAACTCGATCTCCATGATCTTCGACGCCGACACGGGCGCAGGGACTGGCGCTGCTTTGCGCTCGGCGGGCTTGACCCGGTCTGACAGCTGGACGTCGATCTTGATCGGAGCACGCTTCGGCGGGGCCGCGGATGCGAGCGTGGTGGAGGTGAGGAGGAGACTGGCGAGCGCGATGCGTAGACGTCCCATGGGTAGCAAGATGCGCGCGCCACGCGTGTGTTGCGTCACCGCTCACTGCGCACCCGTCACCGTTTTGTAAAACGTTGTCCTAAAGGACGTGTCCTAAAGGACGCGTCGCCTCTAAGGTCCGCGAGTCGCTCGAGGACTCGCTCCTCGCGGTCGTCTTTGCGGCGACTTGTCACGGTTTGGTGACTAGCGAATGCGTTCGAGAATCTCGTCGCGCGTTGCCACGTTCTTGTCGACGAGCAACGCGAGCAGCTTGCGCAGCACGGCCTCGTCGCGCTCGACGAGAGCCTCGAGCCGCGAGATACGATCCTGGAGCGCATCGATCTCGGCGTCGCGTGTGCCCACCGGCGGTGGACCGACATGTCCGAGGGCTGCCTGCTGCGACATCTGCTGCTCGAGCGGGGGCGGACGGGTCGCCCTGGGGCGCGCCATACCCTCGCGCCGTCGTGCGGCGTCGAGCTCCTCGGGCTCGGGAACCCGGCGGAGCTGACTACCGCTCTCGCTCGGTGACAGTACGTCCAGCCCCTCGACCGGCATGGAGACTTCGACCGCAGCACGCGACCCCATGCGGCCGAAGCCGCGGCGATAGTGCTTTGCGATCGCGCGCTCGATCGCCTTGGGGCCGGCGAGGTAAGGGCGAATGTTGAGCTGCGTGCGAATGCGAAGCTCGTCGATCACGCCGATGTTCGTCGGCTCCGCCATCGCGACGTCGAGAAATTTCATCGGCTGCGCGAACGGAACGACGTTGTTCTGCTCGGCGAAGTCGCCGGGAACCAGCTCGAGCACGGTCGGATGGATGTTCGTCGTGTCGAGATCGACCGCCTCCATGCCGAGCTGCACGCTGAGGACGCGCACCAGCTCGGACTCGCTGATCACCTTCATCTCGATGAGCGTGCGGCCCAGCGTGCCACCCCAGCGCCGCTGCTCGGCGAGCGCCATTCGCAGGGACTGCTCGCTGAGCACCCCTGCTTCGATCAGCATCTCCCCAATCTTCTTGCGCGGTGGCATGGTGCTGAAGACTAACCTATTGCGCGACGACGGTGGCATGCCCCGTCGCGGCGAACGATCCGAGGAACTTCTTGACCTGTTGCCGAGCGAGGGCGATGTCGGTCGCGACGAAGTGCCCGTCACTGCCGGCCTGCTGCTTGAACTGGATGAGCACCGCGGTCGTCGTACCGTAGTTGTCGGTGACCGGCGTGGCGACCTTGCCGCGGCCACGCAGCGTGATGCCCTCGACATCTTGTGCGTCGGGGTTCATCGCGATGTCGGCGCCGAGTGCGGTAGCGAACGCTTCGAGGCCGCGGTTGGGCGAGTAGTGATCGACGAAGCCTTCGGTCTGTAAAATATTGCGCGGGGCGAGGCGCGTGACACCGTCGGGTGCGAGCTGCGGCCGGCGTACCATTAGCTGCGCGTAGTTGACCGGGTCGTTGCGCTCGACGCCCATCTGCGCCAGTGCGAGCGTCGGGTTGTCCTCGTCGATCGGTTCGTCGCGCGCGAGCGTCGCGATCAGATCGGGGAAGTTCACCGGTTCCGTCTTGTCGAGCACGTTGAGGTAGAACAGGCCCCCGGTGCCCGACAGCACGGCACCCTTGACGGCGGGCTCGAACGCGACGAAGCCCGGGCCGGTCAGACCGCCCTGCGAGTGACCCTGAAAAAACACGCGGTTTCCGTCGAACGTGACAGTGCGAGTGCCGGTCGTGTCGTTGATCGTGAGTCCGAGCGCGAGCCGCAACTGCGACCACGCATCGGCGGCACCCTGCAACGGGTTGTCACGCGCGGCGACCGGGTTGTTGAAGTTGAAGAACGCGATCGAAGGATCGACGCCACCGCCGCGCGGTCCGTGCAGGACCTGGTCGGTGGAGATCACGGCGATGCCTTCCTGGGCGAGGCGATCGGCCGTCCCGTCAGCCACGAACGAGACGTAGTCACCGGTCGTGCCGTGCTGATAGATGCAGATCGGAAAGCCGGTCGCCGGCACGGGGCCCGATGGGATCGTGAGCGCGAACCGCATCACCTCGGACCGCTGCACGATGATGTCGCCGTTCGCGTCGGTGAGGATCTCGCCGCCGCTCGTGATGTACGCGGGCTCGCCGGACTGGAGGTTCGGCGCGTTGTAGGCGCCCTTCCAGATCGAGAACGTGGCGTTCGTCGCCGTCGTGATCACGTCGCGCGCGACGGGCGCGGGCACGCTGTACACCGCCTTGCGGATCGCCGGCATGATGCGCGTCGCGTGCTGCGTGGTGAACACCGCCGCAGAGAGGACATCGCGGCGCGCATCACCGCCAGCCTCGTCGAGCCAGGTCAG
>JAYVWH010000029.1:0-4738 GCA_043786265.1 Kofleriaceae bacterium
CCGAGCATGCGCGCCTTGAAGCCGGGCGCGAGGATGGTCTTCATCAACGTCTGACCGGTCTTGAAGTCCTTGCCGGTGACCGGCATGCCGTGCGTGCGCGCGAGCTCGAGGAGCGCGGGCGTATCGAGCGAGAGGTTCGGCGCGCCGTTCGCGTACGGGACACCCATCTTGAGGCATGCGTAGGCGTAGATCTGCGACGGCGCGATGTCGTCGTGCGAGGACTCGAGGCCTGCTTCGAACTTCGCGAGCGAACCGTGGACGTCACCCGGCTTGCGGTAGACCTCGGTCGAGCCGCACCACACGGCGACGAGGCGGTCGCACTTGTTGGTCTCCTTGAAGTTCTTGATGTCCGCCATTAGCTGGTTGGCGAGGTCGAGCTTGCTCGTGCCCTTCTTGACGTGGGTCCCCGTGAGCCTCTTGACGTAGGTCTGCTCGAACACGGCGGTCATCGGCTTGATCGCTTCGAGCTCGGGCTTGAGCTGGTCGAGCAGCTTCGAGTCGAGGACGCCGGCGCGGACCGCGGCCTGGTAGGCGTTATCCGGGAAGATGTCCCAGCCGCCGAACACGATGTCGTCGAGCTTGGCGAGCGAGATGTAGTCCTTGATCTGGGGCGAGTTGTTGTCGGTGCGCTTGCCGATGCGGATGCGGCCCATCTGCGTCAGCGAGCCGATCGGCTTGCCGATGCCGCGGCGGATCGCCTGTACGCCCGCGATGAACGTGGTCGCGACCGCGCCCATACCGGGCAGAAGAATGCCGAGTTTTCCCTCGGCCGGACGCACAGAGACCGCTTTCTTGAGAGCCATGGGCCGGAACGTGCACCACCGACGACAACCTTTCAATAGGTACCCGGTGGCGGTTAACGGCATTCATTGGCTCGGTTACAGTCTTCGCGATGGATGCGCGGCTCGAAGCGGTAAAGCAGCGAATTGTTCTGCTGTCGATCGTCGATGCAGACCGCCAAGTCTTCGGCGCTGCGACGCACGACTACCGACTCGCTCCACCTCTTTCGGGTGATGACCTCGGAATGCTCGAGGCCGCGCTCCACGTCGTGTTGCCCGACGAGGTTCGCGCGTTCCTTCGTTACGTCGGGGGCGCGGGTGCAGGTCCGTACTACGGGCTGCTGGCGATTCGTGGCACGAGCGAGGGTGAGACCGATGATGGAGCACCGCGCTCACCGGAGCGACTGATGATCGCGGACCAGGGTTGCGGCATGTCCTCGTTGCTCGTCCTTGCCGGCCGTCATCGCGGCGAAGTTTGGACGGACATGGGCGAGGGCGATCTCGCACCGGAGTCGCAGACGTTCATCGGGTGGTACGAGGCCTGGCTCGATCGTGCGTTCATCGAGTGGGCCGAGCACGCTGCGCCGCGTCTCGCGCTCGATGGACCGACGATGCCGCAGGAGCTCGAAGCCGCGTCGAACGCGATCGATATTCTCGGCGCGATCCACAAGCCGACCGCGTCGCAGGCGACTGCACTCGGCTACCTGCATCTGCGCGAGCGGCGCTATGCGGATGCCGATGCCGCGTTCGTGCGTGCATCGCGTGCGCCCGATCCACACTCGGACATTCTGCGCAGCGAGCGCACGGCACGCCTGCACCGCGACCGCGCGAACATCACGTACGTGCGCGACGACTTCGACACCGCGATCCGCGAGGCGAAGGACGGGCTCGCGATCGACAGCATCTGGGCATCAACGGCCGACGAGCTGCGCGAGATCCTCGAGCGTGCACTGCACGGTGCGGGCCGGGCCGACGAAGCGCTCGCCGTCCTCGAGCTGCGCGCGAGTGGTGCGTACTTCGATTTTGCCGTGCACCACCGGCTCGCTACCGAGCACATCGCGCGCGGCAACGTCAAAGCGGCGATCGCCGCCCTCGAGCGCGCCGCGAACATGCCAAGCATCGGTGGCGCCGATGCGACGTCCGAGTCGCGCGTCATCGGGAGCTTTCATCCGATCATCGCCGCGCTACGTGCGGGTGGCCGTGCCGCAGATGCCGATGCGCTCGAGGAGCGCGCCGACGTGTTGCTCCACGCGAACTAAGATCGTCTCAATCGAACAGCGGGCGCAGCGCAGCTGGATCGTTGGTCATGATGCCGTCCGCGCCGAGCTCGAGCAGGCGCGCGGCTTCCGCCACGTCATCGATCACCCAGAAATCGACGCGCAGGCCGAGGCTGTGACACTTCGCGATGAACGAGCTGCGATCGAAACGCAGCGGGCCCTGATGCGTTGGCACCTGCGCCGCTGTGCCAGTAAACGGCAGCTGGCGCCACATCACCGCGGGCAGCGCGAGCAACGATGCAACCTCGCCTTGCGACAGCGCGGTCTCGCCGCCGTAGCCGAGCCGGCGCACCGCGACCGCGGTCAGCGTCTGGAAGCTAGCGATCGTGATCCGATCCTCCGCGCCGAGCGTGCGCACGAGCTCGAGCATGCGAGGGACCGCGCCCTCGTGCTTGATGTCGACGTTGATGTGCACGTCGGGAAATGCAGACACGACGTCCGCGAACGCCGGGATCGTGACGCCGGTGCCAGCAAACGGTCGGGTGCCATCGCGATCGACGAAGCCCCAGCCGGCATCCAGGCGCTGCACGTCGGCGAGATCGATCTCGTTCCAGACCACGCGCGCGCCCGTCATGCGCTGGCCGGTCTCGTCGTGCGAGACGATGAAGTGACCGTCGCGTGTGAGGTGCACGTCCATCTCGAGCGCATCGACCCCGCACGCGACCGCGCGTTCGAAGGCAAGCAGCGTGTTCTCGGGACGCTCGGCGGAAGCACCGCGATGCGCGTAGAGGCGCCGCGGATGCACGAGCCTAGGTCTCTTCTTCTTCGAGCTTGAGCGCCGTCGCCGGCATCGGCGGCGGGCGTGGATCGGTGACATTCACGACCTCGAGCTTGTAGTCGAGATCCTTCTCGGCGAGCGGGTGAACCAGGCGCACCGTGACGTCATCCCCGTCGACCTTCTCGATCTGCAAGATGATGTTCATGTGAGCTTTGTCATCGCTCGCGGCGACGAGCTTTTCACCGGGGGCGAGCTTGGTGTCCTTGGGGAACTCGCTCCGCTTCATCTTCTTGATCGGGTGCAGAGCCGGGTTGCCGAAGGCGTCCTTGGCTTTGAGCACTCCGTCACGCTTGGCGCCCTTCTCGAGCCCCTCGATCACGGCCTCGAGAGCGGGCAGGAGCTTGCCGCTGCCCTGGATGAACTCGACGGTGCTCTTCTCGAGCTGCGCGCCGCCCGCCACCGACAGATCGACCTTGAGCGCGACTCGACGACCCTTCTCGATCTTCACGTCGGGGACGTTATCGGATCGTGTCGTGGACTGCGACAGCGGCGCCACGTTCTGTGAACGCGCGGAGGCGATCGCCATGGACCCGCCGTGTCAGGTCGGGCACTTGCGTTTATTTGGACCCCTGGCACGGAAGCAGCACAATCAGTTCCCGTTCATGCGTTTTGGCCTGCTCGCCCTGTCGGTTCTCCTTGCGGTTTCGACTGGTTGTCACGCCGGTAAGAGCCCGGAGCTCCGCGTGCTGGGCGTCCACGAAGCTCCCGAGAGCCATGTGTTCGTGCAGGTGCGTAACCCGGCCAGCCGCCCGATGCGCCTGACCCGCCTGGAGTACACGTTCGCGTCCGCCGCGGGCACAATGGTGTCCGAAGGCGACCTGACGCTCCAGCGCGACATTCCGGCCGGCTCCGTGGTCGTGCTCGAGGTCCCGTTCGAAGCAAATTCCACCGAGCCGCTCACACTCGAGGGCAAGGTCACGGCCGAGCTGGACGAGTACGTGCGCACCTTCACGGTAGCAGCCCAGATCCAACCACACTGAGCCTTGACCAGCCGTTCGGAGGGGGCGAGCGTGGGAGTCAGGAGGCTACCCATGAAACTCCACTGGATTCTCATCACGATCGCTCTCGCGTTCGCCGCCGCACCCGCGACGGCAGGCAAGTACGGACGGCAGGTCCGCTTCGCTGGCATCCATCCCGTCCCCAAGTCCGAGGGCGGTGGCATCTGCCATATCGAAGCCCCGCACGTGCACATCTACCAGCCCAACAAGCTGGAGTACCGCGTCGCCGCCGACAACAACGTGTTCGTGGGAGACCCGGTCGCCTACGGCTGGGACGGCGAGAAGCACGCCTACAAGGGGCACCACCCGGTCGAGGTCAACGTGATCGCGGGGACCCCGGAACCGACGCGGCACTACTGCTACATCAACGGCCCGCACTACCACAGCTTCGAGCCGCCCCCGGGGCCTGACTTCCAGGTGGTCGGCGACGCATACTTCTACGTCGGCACGCCCGATCCGCTCTATCTCGAGGCGCGCCCGCAATACATCGCGGTCAACGCGACGTACCAGCCGATCGTCTACACGCGTCCCGTGGTCGAGGTCGAGCCGCCGAACGCGTGGATTTTGCTCCGCCCCGGATTCGTGATCGACGTGCCCGCCGCTGTGATCGTCGATGACCATCGTGGTCACGGCCGTGGGGAGGTCGGCGTCGGCGTCGGCGTCGGCATCGCGGTGCCGACGATCAGCGTCGGCGTCGGCGTGCACATCGGCGGACCGGCAGTGATCATCGCGCCCGGTGGCGGGGGACACGGCAAGTTCAAGTCCAAGGGTCGCAAGAGGCACTGATGCGCAGCGCCGCGATCATGGACCTCCGCACCGCCTTCGGCGCTGCTGCGCGCACCGGCATGCCGGGGGTTGCGATCAATCTTCGCACCGCCTTCGGCGCTGCTGCGCGCACCGGCATGC
>JAYVWH010000030.1:0-2614 GCA_043786265.1 Kofleriaceae bacterium
ACCGAGCAGCTGAAGCTGACGCGCGCCAAGCTCGAAGGCACCGCGTCGATCGACATCGCGGGTGCGCGCGTGGTCACGGGCAAGACGCCGGGACCCTGGGTCCTGCCGGCCGACGGCGCGCCGGTGATCGCTGGAACGCGCCTGGAGCTCGATGTCGTGATCCGCAATCTGCTCGTCGGCCATCGGTTCCCGGGCGGCGTGCTCGATGTCCAGGACACCTGGGTCGAGGTCGAGCTCCTCGACCGCACTGGCAAGCGGATCGCGGCGAACGGCCTCGCGCACGAGACCGATGCCGCCGATCAAGATACCCACGTCCTGCGGACATTGGTCGTCGACGAGCACGGCCAGGTGCTCGAGCGCCACGAGATGGCGAAGTTCCGCACGCAGGTGACGACCAAGACCCTCGCCCCGCGCGAGGCTCAGGCCGTGCGCTATGCGTTCGATGTCCCCGCCACCGTCGCGCAACCGGTCACCGTGACCGCGCGACTCCGCCATCGCAGCCGCACGCTCGCGATGCAGGCCGAAGCGTGTGACGCCGCTCGGACCCCCGAAGGCGCGGCCTTCCTCGCCGGTGCACAGAGTGCGCGCGATGTCGCCCTCGATCCGTGCAAGGCGCAGCCGATCACGCTGATCGCGCAGACGCACATCGAGATCGGAACCGGCGCACGCGCGAGCGCCACGCGTCCCGCATGGCAACGCATCTACGAGCACGGCATGGCGCTCACCGCCGAGATCGTCACGCGGGTCGACGAAGCCCGCGCAGTCCTCGACGTCGCGCTCGCCCAGGCGCCCGATGCGCGGGCGCAAGCGATGGTTCACGCCCAGCTCGGCTGGGTCGCGGCGAAGCAGGGCAAGGTGGACGACGCGGTCGCTCACGTCGCGCGCGCACGGACGCTGCTTCCGGTGACGCCGGCACCAGCCGTGTTCGATGCCGTCCTCGCCGACGCCTACGTCCGCCAGAACCGCTGGCACGAAGCGCTGGCGCCCGCTCGGGCGTGCACCGAACGGGCGCCGCGCAATGCATCGGCATGGGCGCTCTACGCCCGCGTGCTCGTAGCGATCGGTGACCACCGCGAGGCCCTCGTCGCGACCGCGGCAGGCCTCGAGCTAGCGCCGCGCGATCCCACCCTCTTGCAGTCGCAGGCAACATCACTCGCCGCGCTGCGCGATCCGCAGGCGCGAGCTGCGCAGGAGGCCTACGTGCGATTCAGGTCGCCGGACGAGGCCAATGTCCTGCGGATCCGGTGTGCACAGGGCAACGCGCGCTGCTGGCGCGATCGCAATCCCGTCCAGACGCTACCGTTGCGCTAAGTTCGCTCGAGGATGATCAGCTCGATGCGATCGTTGATCATCGAGGCGCCCTTGGTGTCGGGCTTGACGAGCGGCGTCGTGCCGCCGAAGCCCTTGACCTCGATGCGCTCGGGCTTGATGCCGTACTTGACGAGCCACTCGCGAATCGAGCTCGCCCGGCGATCCGACAGTGCCTGATCCTTCTTCGCGGACTTTGTCGGCTGCACGTGCACCGTGATGCGGAGACGAATGATATCCGCGCGCGCCCGCAGCGTCGCAGACAGCTGGTTGAGTGCGTTGGCACTCTCCTTGTCGATCGCGTCACCCTTGAACAGCACGGGTTCCAAGAGCTCGAGGCGATCAGGGTTGCTGATCACGAGCGAGTCGCCGGTGTCCGGACAGCCGTCGTTGTCGTCCTTGCCGTTGATCTTCTCGGGCTTGTCCGGACACTTGTCGTTCGCGTCGTCGACGCCGTCCTTGTCGTTGTCGGGATCAGGGCATCCATCGCCGTCGGCGAAGCCGTCCTTGTCCTCGGCGACGAGCGGGCACTTGTCGTTGAGGTCCAGAACGCCATCTTTGTCGTTGTCGGGCTCGGGACAACCGTCGTCGTCCTCGAAACCGTCCTTGTCCTCGCCCTCCTTCGGGCACTTGTCCTTCGCGTCGACCAGCTTGTCGTAGTCGCTGTCAGCGGTGTTGGGATCGATGATCTCGGGCGGTGGCGCGACGTGGAGCGGCGGCAGCGCCTTGGCGCCAGGCGTGTACGCGAACGAGATCACGCCGCGCAGTGCGGGCTCGCCGATGCCTGCGGTGAGGCCGCGGCCCACCGCAATGCCGAGGCTCATCGGCTGCGAGAGCTGGATGCGTGCGCCGACGAGACCCTCGAATGTCTTGAGAGACGATGCGGGACCGACGTCCATTCCGGCGGGACGCGCGTGATCGCCCGACGGAATGAGATCGCCGAAAGCCTGAACGTCGAAGAAGACCTTCTCGAGGGCGCGCAGTGAAACAGCAGCGCCCCAGGTCAGGCCGCTACCTTGCTCGATGTTGGCGAACTGCGACTTCGCGCGCACGATACCGCCGAGGTTCAAGTGAAAGGACAGTGCGCGGCTGGCAGCGATCGAGACCAACCCGAGCACGCGTGCGGTCGGTAGACGCGATCCGGTGAACTCGTCGCCTGTCGCGGTCGGCAGCGTCAGTCCGAGTCCGAGCCCGAAGCGAACCTTGCCACCACCGGCGAGCTGGACCTTGCCGTGCAGCGTCACATCGCCAAGCGCGGCGCCATCGGCGGGCTGCACCCCGGTCTCGCCCGCGGGTACCGGATCAC
>JAYVWH010000031.1:0-10144 GCA_043786265.1 Kofleriaceae bacterium
CGGGAGGTTAGTCATAGATGCGCATTTGGTGCAGCAATCAATTCGCGCCATTTCCGAAAACAGCACCGGAGATGAGGCGACTTCAGCTCGCGGCGAAAGTACGTCGCGACAGTCAGCGAAGCAACTTGCGTGCGCGCGCGAAGTCTCGAGAACTCCGTTCCGGGAGCCGCCCGAGTGGATCGCGCGAGCGCGATGGGACCGCGGCGCGCGTGATCAATTGGATCGATCGGCGTCCATTAAGAGGGGATCGACGCGCGGGCGAATTGTCGCAGTACCGACGAGAAAGCTGTCGCATCCCAACGTTGACACCCTGTTCTGCCGAGACTATAAGCACCGCCGCAAGCCCCGGATTATCGATAGGTTTCCAATGCATCAGGCCGTCGTAAACCTCGCCTCAGGACACCCGCTGATCGATATCGACGGGACGGTCTTCGTCCAGTTCGGGCTGTTCCTGCTTCTGTTCCTGGTCGCCAACAAGCTGCTCTTTCAGCCCTACCTCGCACTGCGCGAGCGGCGGAAGGCCGGCATCGATGGCGCCCGCGCCGAAGCGGATCGGATGACCGCGCAGGCCGACGCCAAGCTCGCCGATTACGAGAAGCAGCTCGCGTCCGCTCGCAACCGCGCCAACGAGGAGGGCCGCAAGGTCCGCGCCGAGGCGACCGCACACGAGAAGGACGTGACCGACAAGGCACGCGCCGAGACGCAGAAGACGATCGACGAAGCGACCGCGACGATGAAGCAGGAGACCGAGGCCGCGCGCCTCCAGCTCCTGCCGCAGGCGAATGCGCTCGCGAGGCAGATCGCCTCGAAGCTACTCGGCCGGGAGGTCGCGTAGATGAAGCTCAAGACGCTCAAGGCGATGAAGAAGCTCCTCATCGCGGCATTGCTCGCGGGTAGCCCGGCCGCGTTCGCGCAGCAGATGGACTCGGCCGATCCTGCGCAGCCCAACGGCGAGCATGTTGATCAGCCGCAGGTCGGCGCCAACGCTGGGAACGGCGACCACGCCGGCGGTCACCTGGAAGATCCGACCAAGCACTTCAACTGGGCCCACGACTGGTTCAGCTACGGCAAGAAGGACGTCTACGGCGGCAAGCTCGGCGACGGCAAGATGGTCGACGAGCACGGCAACGTCGTCATGCACGACAAAGAGGAGACGGTCACCGCGGCCGATGGCTCCAAGCACACGGTGATCGTTCGTGAGGTCGCCGAAGAAGAGGGCATGTCGCCCCCCTTCGTGTTCATGCTCCTCAACTTCGGCCTCCTGCTGATCATCCTCGCCAAGTACGGCGGGCCGGTCGCAGGCAAGCTCGCGCGCGACCGTCACGATCAGATCAAGACGGCGCTCGAAGAGGCAGCCAAGCTGCGCGACCAGGCGCAGAAGAAGCTGACCGAGTACGAGACGCGGATCAAAGATGTCGACGCCGAGGTCAAGAAGCTCGTAGACGGCATTCGCGCCGACGCCGAGTCCGACAAGGCGCGCATCCTCGAGGCCGCGACCAAGCAGGCTGCGCAGCTCAAGAAGGATGCCGAGCAGCGCATCGCCGCCGAGATCGAGCTCGCGCGCGTGCAGCTGCAGCGTGAAGTCGCCGTCGCCGCCGCCGGCGCGACCGAGAAGCTGCTCCGCGAGAAGCTGACCGGCGACGATCAGACCAAGCTCGTCACGACGTTCATCTCGAACGTCGCCAGCCAGAAGGAGGCGCGCTGATGTTGGCCCGTCGTTACGCCAAGGCGATCTTCGACCTCGGCTCCGCGCAGGGCGGCCTCGACAAGATCGGCGCTGACCTTCGCACGCTCGCCCAGGCGATGAAGGTCTCGCCCGAGCTCGCGCAGACGCTGTCGAGCCCAGCGATCAAGCGCAGCGATCGCCGCAAGGTGCTCGACGCGCTGATGCAGCACATCGGCGTCGTGTCGGCGACCCGCAACACAGTCTACCTCCTCCTCGATGGCGAGCGCCTCTCGGCGTTGCCGATGATCTCTCGCGAGATCGATCGGATGATCGAGGAGAAGGCCGGCCGCGTGTCCGCCGAGGTCACATCCGCCAAGCCTCTCGATCCCTCGCAGCTGTCGCAGATCACCGCCGCGCTCGAGAAACTGTCTGGCAAGAAGGTCAGCGTCTCGAGCCGTCAGGATCCTGATCTGCTCGGCGGCGTCGTCGCGAAGGTCGGCGACACCGTCTACGACGGCTCACTTCGTACCCAGCTTCGCACCCTCCGCGACGAGCTCAGCAAGTAAGGAACGGTCATGGATATTCGCGCCGCAGAGATCTCGGACATCATCCGCAAGCAGATCGAGAACTACGACAAGAAGGTTTCGGTCACCGAGACCGGCACCGTGCTCACGTGCGGTGACGGTATCGCCCGCGTCTACGGCCTGTCCGGTGCACTCGCCGGCGAGCTCCTCGAGTTCGAGGGTGGTGGCGGAGTCACGGTCCAGGGCATGGTGCTCAACCTCGAAGAAGACAACGTCGGCGTCGCGCTCCTCGGCCAGTTCGAGTCGATCCGCGAAGGCGACACGGTCAAGCGCACGGGTCGCATCGTCGAAGTTCCCGTCGGTGAAGAGCTGCTCGGCCGCGTCGTCAACGCGATGGGCTTCCCGATCGACGGCGGCAAGGCACTGACCGGCGCCAAGCGTCGCCAGGTCGAGATCAAGGCGCCGGGCATCATCGCCCGCAAGAGCGTTCACGAGCCGATGCAGACCGGCATCAAGGCGATCGACTCGATGATTCCGATCGGTCGCGGCCAGCGCGAGCTGATCATCGGCGACCGCGGCACCGGCAAGACGGCGATCGCGATCGATACGATCATCAACCAGAAGGGGCAGAACGTGTTCTGCTTCTACGTCGCGATCGGCCAGAAGCAGTCGACGGTCGCCACGGTCGTCGATCGCCTCACGAAGGCGGGCGCGATGGAGTACACGACGGTCGTCGTCGCTGGCGCTTCGGAGCCCGCTCCGCTGCAGTTCATCGCGCCGTACACCGGCGTCACGATGGCCGAGTACTTCCGCGACTCCGGTCGCCACGCCCTCATCGTTTACGATGATCTCTCCAAGCAGGCGGTCGCGTATCGCCAGCTGTCGCTCCTGCTCCGCCGCCCGCCGGGTCGCGAGGCGTATCCGGGCGACGTGTTCTACATCCACAGCCGCCTCCTCGAGCGCGCAGCGAAGATGTCGGACGCCAAGGGCGGCGGCTCGCTGACGGCGCTGCCGATCATCGAGACCCAGGCCGGCGACGTTTCGGCATACATCCCGACCAACGTCATCTCGATCACCGACGGCCAGATCTTCCTCGAGGCCGACTTGTTCTACTCGGGCGTTCGTCCCGCGGTGAACGTCGGCATCTCGGTCTCGCGCGTCGGTGGCGCTGCGCAGACCAAGGCGATGAAGAAGATCGCCGGTCGCCTCCGCCTCGAGCTCGCGTCCTATCGCGAGAAGGCCGCGTTCGCGCAGTTCGGCTCCGACCTCGACAAGGCGACGCTGCAGCAGCTGTCCCGCGGTGAGCGCATGGTCGAGCTGCTCAAGCAGGCCCAGTACTCTCCGATGTCGATGGAGGAGCAGGTCATCGTGATCTACGCCGGCGGCAACGGCTTCATCGACGACTACCCGGTCTCCGTGATCGGCCGTTACGAGCAAGAGCTGATGTCGTTCATGAAGTCGCGCAAGGAGAGCCTGATCGCCGAGATCAAGTCGACCGGCGCGCTCGGTACCGACACCGAGAAGCAGCTGCGCGACGCACTCACCGAGTTCGCCAAGCAGTTCTCGACCGACGAGAAGAAGTAACCAGCGATGCCGAGCCTCAAGTTAATTCGCAAGCGGATCGTGAGCGTGAAGAACACGCGCAAGATCACGCGCGCGATGAAGCTCGTCGCCGCGGCGAAGCTGCGCCGCGCTCAGGACACGATCATCGCTGCACGCCCGTACACGCGGGCGCTGGCGTCGGTCGTGGCCGATCTCTCGGGTGTCGCCGGTAAGGACGCGCACCCACTGTTCGGTCGATCTGAGCCGGGTGAGGCCAAGCGGGTCGCGATCATCGTGATCACGGCTGACCGTGGTCTCGCCGGTGCGTTCAACACGAACGTCATCAAGCAGGTCGAGCGGTTCAGCGCGAGCGAGCTCCAGGGCGCCACGGAAGTCACGCTCCGGCTGATCGGCCGCAAGGCGAACCAGTACTTCTCGCGTCGCAACGCGTCGATCAGCAGCTACGACCCCGCACCGACCAGCGCGAATGCCCTCGAGGTCGCCCGCGATGCCGCGAATCGCGCGATCGCCGACTTCGTCGACAACAAGGTCGACCGCGTCTACCTCGTCTACAACGAGTTCAAGAACGCGGGCAGCCAGGTCGTGCGTACGATGCAGCTCCTCCCGGTCTCTCCCGAGCGCCGGAGTGAATCCGGCGCTCTCCATTCTGGGCCCGACAAGGTGGAGCAGGGCGCGGAGAAGGCGGAGCAGAACGTCGACTACCTCTACGAGCCGTCGAAGGAAGCGCTGCTGTCGCGCCTCGTTCCGCTCTACGTCCAGATCAACATCTATCGCGCGTCGCTCGAGTCGATCGCCGCGTTCTTTGGCGCCCAGATGATGGCGATGGAGAACGCGACGAAGAACGCGGGTGACATGATCAAACGCTACACGCTTCAGTACAACCGCGCTCGTCAGGCGGCGATCACGAAGGAGCTTGCCGAGATCGTCGGCGGCGCCGAGGCTCTAAAAGGGTAACGCATCATGGCAATGGATCTCTCTCCAAACTCGATGGGCCGCGTGGTCCAGGTCATCGGTCCCGTCGTCGACGTCGCATTCGACTCGGCGGAGCTGCCGGAGATCAACACGGCACTCCTGCTCACCAACCGCGCCATCGATGGCCGCGACGACAACCTTACGGTCGAGGTCGCTCAGCACCTCGGCGAGAAGATGGTCCGTTGCGTCGCCATGGATACAACCGACGGTCTCGTCCGCGGTCAGCCGGTGAAGAACACCAACGGTCCGATCACGATGCCCGTGGGTCCCGAGGTCCTCGGCCGCATTCTCAATGTCGTCGGCGAGCCCGTCGACGAGGCCGGCCCGGTCAACACGAAGGTCCGGTCGCCGATCCACCGCCTCGCGCCGAAGTTCACGGACCAGGCCGTGAGCGTCGAGATGTTCGAGACCGGCATCAAGGTCATCGACCTCCTCGCTCCCTATCGTAAGGGCGGCAAGATCGGTCTGTTCGGTGGTGCCGGCGTCGGCAAGACCGTTCTGATCATGGAGCTCATCAACAACACCGCGAAGAAGTCCGGCGCCTACTCGGTGTTCGCCGGCGTCGGCGAGCGTACCCGCGAGGGCAACGACCTCTTCCACGAGCTCGCGGACTCCAAGCTGTTCGACGGCACGACCGTGCTCTCGAAGACGGCACTGGTCTACGGCCAGATGAACGAGCCGCCGGGCGCACGCCAGCGCGTCGCGATCTCGGCGCTGACCGTCGCGGAGTACTTCCGTGACACGCTCAAGCAGGACCTCCTGCTGTTCGTCGACAACATCTTCCGCTTCACGCAGGCGGGCTCGGAAGTGTCCGCGCTCCTCGGTCGTATCCCAAGCGCCGTCGGTTATCAGCCGACGCTGTCGACGGAGATGGGCCAGCTCCAGGAGCGCATCACCTCGACCAAGGACGGTTCGATCACGTCGATCCAGGCGATCTACGTGCCTGCCGACGACTTGACCGACCCGGCGCCGGCGACGGCGTTCGCCCACCTCGATGCGACCACGGTGCTCAGCCGCGCGATCACCGAGAAGGGCATCTACCCGGCCGTCGATCCGCTCGACTCGACCTCGTCGATTCTCAGCGTAGCCGTCTGCGGCGAGCGCCACTACAAGGTCGCCCGCGAAGTGCAGCGTCTGCTGCAGCGCTACAAGGATCTGCAGGACATCATCGCGATTCTCGGCATGGACGAGCTGAGCGAAGACGACAAGATCACCGTGTCGCGCGCCCGCAAGATCGAGAAGTTCTTCGGTCAGCCGTTCGACGTCGCGACGACGTTCACCGGCATGAAGGGCATCTACGTCTCGAAGGACGACACCGTGCGCAGCTTCGAGGAAGTCCTCAACGGCAAGTGCGACGACCTCCCCGAGCAAGCGTTCGAGATGACGGGCACGATCGACGACGTGCGCGCCAAGGCGAGCGAGCTCGCGAAGAGGACCTGAGATGGCGGCTGGTAACTTCCTCGGTGTGAACCTGGTGACGCCTCGCGGTGTCGTCGCGCACACCGATACGGACAGCGTGCAGGCGCCTGGCGAGCTCGGCGAGTTCGAGCTGCTGCCGGGACACGTGGCGCTGCTCACCGCGCTCAAGCCCGGTGTGCTGACGATCGGAACGAAGGCGCGTGCGAAGTACGCGGTGTCATCGGGCTACCTGCGCGTCGATCCGGCCGGTGCGGTCGAGATCCTCGTCGAGCAGGCGGTGTCCGCAAAGGACATCAACTCCGAGGATGCGAAGAAAGAGCTGTCGACGGCCGAGGCCGAGCTCGCCAAGTGGGGCGACAAGGCGCAGGACGGCGACTATCTGAACCTCGTCGCGCGTGCCGGCTGGGCGCGTGCTCGTCTCGACGCCGTCGGTCACTAACAGTGATCGGTCGCTAGCGGCGTGTCCGGCGATGTGCCGGGCTCTTCCGCTAGAGTTCTAAGTACAGGTCACCGGAAGTTGGTGATCAGTCCGTGCACGTGCACGTACCTGACCACCGCGCGCGAAGCGCCCGATGGGCTACGCGGGCGGCTGGATGGTCGTGAGCAAGAAAGACACCATGCTCCTGCATAGCGGCAGCAATACGATGTGGTACCTGACCGCGATCGTGATCCCGAGCAAGCACTTCGCATTCGTCGTCGCGACGAACAAGGGCGAGCCGAAGATCGAGGAGTCGCTCGAGGCGCTGATGAAGTCTCAGTTGGAGTAGTAGGCTCCGCCGGGATTGAATAAATGCACGCCTCGCCGTGTCATAGTCACCCGATGTTGCGCACTGTCCTCGCCGTCCTCTGCATCTCGAAGGCGGCCTTCGCTGGCTCGGTCAAGGGCACGGTCCTGTTCGAGGGCGAGGCCCCGACCCAAGAGACGCTCAAGCGCGACTCCGATCAGAAGTGCGCGAAGGGCCGCACCGACGAAGCAGTCGTCGTGACGAAGGGGAAGTTGCGCGACGTCGTGGTGCGGATCAAGAACGGCACCGCGGGGACGCAGCCGGTACCGACCACGCCCGTGCTGATCGATCAGCAGGACTGCATGTACACGCCGCGCGTCATCGGCATCGTCGCGGGTCAGAAGCTGCAGGTGCGCAACAGCGACAACACGTTCCACAACGTGTGGGGCACGCTCGCGAACAAGGATCTGTTCAACAAGCCGCAACCGCCGAAGTCACAGGACCTGACGCTCGATCCATCGACCGCAAAGGCAGGTGACATCGTCGATCTCAAGTGCGGCGCGCACCCGTGGATGCACGCGTATGTTGCCGTGCAGGACCACCCGTTCTTCGCGGTGACGCAGGCCGACGGCAAGTTCGAGATCAAGGGCCTGCCGATCGGGACCTACGAGCTCGAAGCGTGGCACCCGACGCTCGGCACGAAGACGATCAAGATCGTGATCGGCAAGGCGAAGCGCGGCGACATATCGGCGCGGTTCTCGTACAAGCCCTGACGCTACCAGTGCGCGCGACGCGTCTCTTGTAGCCACGTGTCGAGCGCGGCGAGCGCCTCGATGGGTGGCTCGGCAGGCAGAATCGACGTCGTCGCGCTCGGCGGCCACGACTAGCGCGTGGGCGTTACGATTGGAATTGCTTCACGTCCGTTCCGCCGGTAGATGCGAAAATCAGCATCGTCAACGGTCAGGATCGTGTGTTTCGGATACAGCTCGCTCATCCGGATGAGACAGAGGTCGGCCAGATCTGGTTTGCGGTCTGCGTAGCGCCTGGCCAGCTTCGACAGGAGCGGCACATGTTCGCTGGCTTTGAAGGCGAGTGACACGAGACCGTCCGTAACCATTGCCAGCGTCGTCGCTGCATCCTCCAGGTGAAATGCAGTCTCGGCCAGAACGGCCTCGCATGTGAGGAGCGGGTCCGTTACGCCCTTTGCGAGTGCCATCGCCCATGCGTGGTGCGGATCCCTCTTGTCCGCAAAGGCGACAAGAAACCCGGTGTCAGCAATCCCCTTCATCCGCGCGAGAATCCCTTCCGCTCCGACCGTCGGCCACCGAGGCTCAACGAGCCACCGAGGTGCATGAAGCGTTGTGCATTCTTCGCACGACGCGCCAGCCGCTCTTCGAGCGCATCCGCGGCGATCCGCGCCTTCGCGACCCCACTCTCTTTGGCCGCCGCCTCGAGCTGCTTCGCGAGGCTGTCGGAGAGCCGGATGGTGAGTGTGTTGCTCATATGGCAGAAGTGTAACACACACGCACGGAACGTCGTTCTAATGCGGCGACGCTGGCTTGCACGACCAGATCGGCTCGCCGCCGAGCATCTTGTGTGCGCGTTGAATGAACACGCGCACGCGATCGATGCCGCCGAAGGCGCGGACCTGCGAGCCGTACTGCGCGATCGCCTCGATCTTTCGATCTTCGTCGAGCCGACCGACCGTGCGTGGCGTGCACGTCCACTCGAGTCGATCCGCTTCCGGTAGGTAGTCCTCGAGTTTGGGGCCCTTCGCGACGAGCGACACCATGCGCAGCAGGCCGCCGACATATGGCGACGCCCACGCTGGTGCGCCGAACGGGCGCCACATGCGGCGACGCGCGACGAAGTGCTGCTTGCGGCAGCCGCGACCGAGCGCGTAGGGATCCTCGTAGAACTGGATCCGATCGAACGCACCACTACCGAGCACCTCGCGCAGCGCGGCGAGGGCGACCTCGACGTGATCGATGTGATGACCGATCGCGAGCGGCGCGAGGATCGTCTTCACACCGCCCTCGAGTAGCTCGGTGATCACGGTCCGGATCGCGCGCAGTTCGGAGAAGTCGTCCATTCGCTCGGGCGTGCGGAACACCATCGTCGGAAACGTGCTACGCGTGCGCGGCAGTGGCGGGTCGCGCCAGATTCGCTCGTGTAGATCGAGCCAGCGATGCGAGGCACCGAGGACGTTCATCGCGCGCTCGTCTTCGGATCGACGCATCGAGTAGTCACCGAACACGCGGCGCTCGGGCGAGATCGAGTCGAGCGGCGGTCCCGCCGTGAAGCACGACACGACCTCTACCTTGCGACCGGCGCGCACTTCGCGGCCGATCAGAGCACCGAGCGAGAGCACGGCATCGTCGAGATGCGGCGACAGGATGACGAGGTCACTCGTCAAAGCGTGCCTCCGGCGGTTCGGGGGCGTCGGCGCCCCACGGTCCTGGATCACGGTGGACCCAGCGGCGGGCAGCCTCGTCGCGAATCGCGCGCAGCGCACGGTCGGCGCCGGCGACATCTGGATGGCGCGGCAAGGGGCTGGTCTGGCGCGCACCCTCGAGCTTGGGTGTGAGCTCGCGTGCGAGCGCCATCACGTCGGGCATCGGCACCTCGCCCTGCTTGATCGCGAGCAGCGTCGGACGGATCGCATCCGACGCGCGCACCTGCGGTGGCTCGCCCGATAGCCAGCGGATCGCGAGATCGAGCAAGCGGATCAAGTTGTAGGCGTTCTTGGGCCGCAGATCGCGAGGCAGCTCGAGATCGGTGTGCGCGACGGCGCGCAGCGAGACCCAGTCGTTGGCGGCGATCAATCCCTGATCGTACATCGAGCGGTAGAGCTGCTTGATGTAATCGCGTGCGCGCACGACTGCATCGGCGTGACTCGGCGCTTCGACGCGCGCACTGGTCGCGAGCCGCTCGGCGGCAGCGTCGAGAGAGAGCGTCGCGTCATCGCACAGCCAGCCAATCACTGTCGCGCGATGCTCGGCGAGGCGCTGGTTGTGCTCGAGCCGGTCGAGCTGTGACAGCGCGTAGCGTCCGAACGCACCGTAGATCTGGTGCGACAGAAAGCCCGTGCGCATCGCGATGAGCGGCTCGGCAATGGGGTCGAGGATCACCGGATCAGCGAACAACATCTCGAGCGTGTTCGGCTCGGCGCGCAACGCTTGGCGGATCGCCTTGCCGACCTCCCAGTAAGTGGCCGAACCGTCGACCGAGACGAGGTCGAGCGGCGGATCGACGAGGCCGGTCGTCCACGGCAT
>JAYVWH010000032.1:0-2130 GCA_043786265.1 Kofleriaceae bacterium
AACCAGAGCGATGCGGCCGGCACACCGGGTTTTGCGGCGCCGGAGTCGTTCCTCGAACAAGAAGGCGGGCCGACCACCGACGTCTACGGCCTCGCGTCGACGATGTACTGTGCGCTGACAGGCCGTCCACCGTTCGGCTCGGGCCCGGCACCGCAGGTCGTGCAGCGACAACTCCACGATCCGATGGTGCCACCGTCGCAGCTGCGCGCCGGCCTGTCCGAGGCGGTCGATGTCGTGTTCGCGAAAGCGCTCGCCGCCAGTCCCAAGAAGCGCTGGGCATCCGCATCGACGTTCGCGACCGCGCTCGGCCGCGCGCTCGAGCGGATGGCTGGCGAGATGCGCGTGCTCGACCCGCATCAGGGCGACTTCGCAGTGCTCCAGGCGGAGTCCGTCCTCGCGCCGACCCACGGCATCGACGAGGTGTCACAGATCGTTCCGCTGTCGTCGCTCGTACCCGAGGTCTCGGGGCGCGTACGTGCCGCCCACGCGCGTGTCTTGTCGCGCATCCTGCAGCATCACGTCGGCGAGTCCGGCATGGCTCGGATTCGCAGCGAGCGCCCCGAGGTCCAGGCGGTGTTGTCGCCGACGATGGCACCGCTCGGTTGGGTCGAGCTCAAGGAGCTGGTCGCTGCGTTCGATTGTGTGCGCGACATGCTCGACGACGCGCACCTCGTCCCGCACAAGGTTGGCCGTGGAACGATGAGCGCGACGTTCGCGCGGTTGTTCGGCGCGGACCCGTCGTCGCTGTCCCCCGAGACGGTCCTCGCGGCGCTTCCCACATTCTGGGGCCGCTACCACGAGTGGACCGACGTCACAGTCGTCGTGAAGCAGCGCGAAGCCCACATCTCGCTGAGCGGCTATCCGGGCTCGACCGATATCTGCGCCCTCGTCGCAAGCGAGCTCGAACGGATTGTCGAGCTGACCGGCGCCGAGAATGTCGCGTCGACGCACCCGCAGTGCCGCTGCGCGGGGCACGCGACGTGCGAGTACACGCTGTCCTGGACGCGCTGACGAAGAATACGGTAAGACCGCACCCATGCGTACCCCGTTCGTCGTCGGCAACTGGAAGCTCAACAAGACGATCAGCGAAGCGCTCGCGCTCGTCACCGAGCTCAAGAATCAGCTCGGCGCGGTCAAGGGTGTCGCGGTCGGCGTCGCACCGCCGTTCACTTCGCTCAGCGCGGTCGCGAAACGTCTCGAAGGCAGCCCGATCGCGACGTGCGCGCAGGACTGCTACTGGGAGAATAGCGGTGCATTCACCGGATCGCTCTCGGCGCCGCTCCTCGCGGATGCAGGATGTACGTGGGCCATCGTCGGTCACAGCGAGCGCCGCCAGCTGTTCGGTGATACCAACGAGTCGGTCGGTCGCAAGGCGCGCGCAGCACTCGCTGGCAACCTCGGTGTGATCGTGTGCGTCGGCGAGCTCCTCGCGGAGCGCGATGGGGGCCGTACGCTCGACGTCGTCGATGGTCAGCTCGCCGGTGGTCTCGAAGGGATCGATGCGGCCACCGCCGCCAAGCGTGTCGTGATCGCGTACGAACCGGTGTGGGCGATCGGGACGGGCCGGACAGCGACCCCCGCGCAAGCCCAGGAAGTCCACGCCCACATCCGCAAGCGGCTGGTCGACCGGTTCGGTGCCGCGACGGCGGCCGCCATCCGGCTGCAGTACGGTGGCTCGGTCAAGGCGAGCAACGCAGAGGCTCTGATGAGCGAAGCGGATATCGATGGGGCGCTCGTGGGCGGCGCTTCGCTCGAAGCAGCTGATTTTGTTGCGATCGTGAAGGCGGCCCGCCCAGGTTAGGAGCTTGCACGCCACGGCGTGCTGGGCTACAAGCTCAACTCCCCGTTATGTCCACGCTTATCACCATTCTGCACGTCGTCGTGTCGCTCTTCTTGATGCTCACGGTGCTGCTGCAGTCCGGTAAGGGCGGCAGCATGGGCGCGGCGTTCGGCGGCGGCAATGCCGCGACCGTGTTCGGCGGCTCCGGTGCATCGAGCTTTCTTCGCAAGCTGACCGCATCGGCGGCCGGCATCTTCATGGCGACATCGATGATCCTCGCGTTCATCGCGTCGAACGATTCGTCGGACGCGCTCGAGAAGTTCGGCACGGAAGAGAGCAAGCGCGCGAAG
>JAYVWH010000033.1:0-7200 GCA_043786265.1 Kofleriaceae bacterium
GCGACCGTCGAAGCGCACATCATGCCGACCGCGCATGTCCGCGAGGCCGCCGGGATCCCCGGGACCACCGCGCGCACCGCATATCTTTGCCGCGATAAGCCAGCGATGAAAGCCGCGCTACGCGCCGGTGGCGTGCCGTGCGCCGCGTCCGATGCGGTGTCGTCGATTGCCGAAGCCCGCGCGTTCGCCGAGAAGGTCGGCTATCCGCTGATCCTCAAGCCGCGCGACGGTGCAGGCGCTTCCGGTGCCGCCCGCGTTGACAGTCACGCCGAGCTCGAAGCCGCCGCGAACGCACTCCACATCCAGAGCGGCCGCTCGGTCGCCATCGAGGAGTTCATCGAGGGCCACGAGGGCTTCTACGACACGCTCACGTTGCGTGGCCGGATCGTCCACGAGTTCGCCTGCCACTACTATCCCAACGTCCTCGAGGCGATGCGCACGCGCTGGATCTCGCCGCAGTTCATTGCGACGAACCGGATCGACGCGCCCGGCTATGACGAGGTCAAGGCGATGGGTCAGAAGGTCGTCGAGATCCTCGATATCGAGACCAGCGCCACGCACATGGAGTGGTTCTCAGGTCCCAAGGGTCTGCGCTTCTCAGAGATCGGCTGTCGCCCGCCGGGCGTGCGCGCGTGGGACCTCTACAACGTGGGCAACGACATGGACCTCTACCGCGAGTGGTCGATGCTGATCGCCGCGGGACGTCCGTCGCAGCGTCCATCGCGCCGGTTCTCGGCCGGTATCATCGCGCTGCGCCCCGATCGCGATGGCCGCATCACGCACTACAGCGGCCTCGATGCCGTGCGCGGAGCATTCGGAGATTGTCTGATCGACTGGCACACGCCTGCCGCTGGCACGCCCACCCAGGGCGTCGAAGCCGGATACATGGCAAACGCCTGGATTCGGATGAAGCATCACAACTACGATCACCTCCGTCACATCCTCGACACCGTCGGACAGACAGTTAAGGTCCACGCGAGTTGAACCCAAACGCGCCCAGCCTGATCGCGTTGCTCGGCCCGCAGCAAGCGACGCCAGATGTTGGCACGGTCCTCCGTGACCTCAACATCAAGGGCCCGGTCGCGCTCGTGCGCGCGGGCTATCAGGAGTTCGAGACGGACGACGCCGCTCTCGTCACGGCGATGGGCGTGCCGTCGATCAACCTCACGCTGCACGCGCGCGGCAACGACGTGTTCAAGCATGAGACCGCATTCGCCGAGGCCTATCAGGCACGCCAGCAGCGCCTTCGTTACATGCAGGGCTTCTACCGCACGCGCCTCGACGGAACCGAGGACGCCGCGAAGAAGATCTCGCTGCGCTACGTCGAGCCCGAGCTGCTCGAGCAAGAGGAGAAGGTCTCGGTCGATCAGTTCCGCCACATGGACAGCGACCACATCGAGCGCTGCCAGGCGGTGCGCGCCGCGTTCGAAAAGAAGTGGCGGATCAGAGAGGTCGAGCTGATCGCGAAGCACCGCGCCGAAGTTCGCGAGCTGATGGCAACGACCGAGGCGCTCGTGATCGCGGGCGGCCACGTCGCATCGCTGCTCAACCGCCTCGAGCTGTTCGACGTGCTCGCGAACGTCGCCGGCAAGCCGGTGATCGCGTGGTCGGCCGGCGCGATGGTGCTCACCGATCGCATCGTGCTGTTCCACGACTTCCCGCCCTATGGCTCCGACATCGCGCAGGTGCTCGACTCGGGGTTTAGCCTCGTGCCCGGCTTCGTCGTGCTTCCCGATGCGCGCCGCCGCGTCAACCTCGAGGCCAAGGCCGGCATCCAGCGATTCGCTCGCCGCATGGCGCCCGCGACGTGCGTCGCGATGGATCACGGCTCGCGGCTGCTCTTCGAGAAGGAAGAGCTGCGCCACGCCGTCGCCACTCGCCTGACGACCACGGGCGATGCTGAGCGCGACTGGGTCGGCGAGCCGAGCCGGTTCAGCACGCCGTACATGCACGGGGTCCATGTATGACCCCGCAGATCGCCTCCCTGGTGAACGGCCCCAAGACGCCCGAGCACGTGAACGCGTTCATGGCCGCGAACACGTTCCCGATCGTGTCGGGTTCGTCGTGCACGTTCGTGTGGCGCGGCGAGGCGGAGGCGGTCCATCTCAAGCACTGGGTGTTCGGTCTGCCGTCGTCGCAGCAGCTCAAGCGCATCGATGGCACCGATGTCTGGCACCTGACGCTACAGCTGCCACCGAAGTCGCGCGTCGAGTACAAGCTCGAGGTCGTTCGCAACGGCCACGGCGAGTGGATCCAGGACCCGCTCAACAAGGCACGCGCGCGCGATCCGTTCGGCGCGAACTCGGTGGCGCAGGCCACGGGCTACGACGTGCCGAGCTGGATCCAGCCCGATCCGTCGGCGGCCAAGGGTCACCTCGACGAGATCTGGATCGACTCGAAGACGTTTGGCCGGCGCGGCTTTGGCCTCTACATCCCGGCGCGGTTCCAGCGCAGCCGTACGTATCCCGTGCTCGTCGTGCACGACGGCCACGACTACGTCCGCTACGCATCGCTGACGACGATCCTCGACAACCTGATCGATCGGCTCGAGATCGCTGACGCGATCGTCGTACTGACGAGCTCGCCCGATCGCCTGCGCGAGTACGCCGACGACGAGCGCCACGCGAAGTTCATCACCGAGGAGCTGGTTCCGTACGTCGAGCGCCTGCTGCCGATCAGCTCGCAACCGCAGAACCGCGCGCTGATGGGCGCGAGCTTTGGTGCGGTCGCTTCGCTGTCGACCGCGTATCGCTACCCAGGGTTCTACGGCCGCTTGCTGCTGCAGTCGGGCTCGTTCGCGTTCACCGACATTGGCGATCGTAATCACCGCGGCCCGCTGTTTGACCGGATCGTCGCGATGGTCAACAGCTATCGTGCCGAGCCCACGGTCATTTCGGAAAAAGTGTTCGTGAGCGTCGGGATGTACGAGTCACTGATCTACGAGAACCGGACATTGGTGCCGGTGCTGATGTCGACCGGCATGGACGTGCGGTATGTCGAGGCGCGCGATGGTCACAACTGGGAGAACTGGCGCGACCGTCTCCGCGACGGGTTGTCGTGGCTGTTGCCCGGCCCATTCCTTCACGTGTACGAGTAAGGGGACTTCACGATGGCTCGCGTCACTCGCAAGATCGGACTTTCGCTCGGCGCCGATATCTGTTGGCCGCTCTGCTACGAGGGCATCCTCGAGAAGCTCGACCTGTCGATCCCTTGGCAGGGCGACACCGTCGGCGTCGAGGTCGAGCGCGTCTCGATCGAGCCGTTCGATCTGCGCCAGCCGTGCAAGTACGACGTTGTCCTCGACCGGCTGACTCACTGGTATCACACGAGCCGGGAGTGGATCAAAAAGGCGATCCTGATGGATGGCCTGTACGTGCTCAACAACCCGTGGGCCGTGCAGTCGATGGAGAAACACACCTCGTACTGCGCGATGATGCAGCTCGGGATGCCCATCCCCGAGACGTGGATGGTGCCGCCGAAGTCGTACGAACCGACGCCGGATCTGTCGCCCACGCTCAAGAGCTACGCGAAGCTGTTCGACCTCGGCAACGTCGGCAAGGCGGTCGGTTATCCGCTGTTCATGAAGCCGTACGACGGCGGCGGCTGGCGCGCTGTCACGCGGATCAAGGACGAGGCCGCACTCCGCAAGACCTACGACGAGAGCGGCAAGTGCATCATGCACCTGCAGGGCGCGGTCGATCCGTTCGATAGCTTCGTGCGCTGTATCGGCCTGGGGCCGCAGACGCATCTGGTCAAGTACGACCCCGATGCGCCGCTGCACGATCGCTACACACAGCAATCCGGCTTCGTCACCGACGCGGAAGCGCAGCTCCTCCGCGACACGACGCTCACGATCAACGCGTTCTTCGGCTGGGACTTCAACTCCTGCGAATCGCTGCGCAAGAACGGTGTCTGGTACCCGATCGACTTCGCGAACCCGTGCCCCGACTCGCAGGTCACGTCGCTGCACCGCCACTTCCCGTGGCTCGTGAAGGCGAACTTGCGGTGGTCGATCTTCTGCGCGGTGACCAAGCGCAAGTTCCGCAAGACGCTCGACTGGGAGCCGTTCTACGCGATCGCCGCCGACAAGGACCGGCCGTACGCCGACAAGCTGCGCGCCTACGCCAAGATCGCCGAGGAGCGGTTCGAGACCGCGAAGTTCGAAGAGTTCTGCGCGAAGCACCTGTCGCACCTCGACCAGGTCGCGTGGGACTTCTTCGGCACGCAGTCGGCCAAGGACGCGTTCCGTCTCAAAGTTTCCGCGCTGTATCCCAAGCACGAGGTCGAGCCGTTCACCGAGCTGTTCTGGAACCGTGTCCAGGGCTGGCGCGAAGACACGAAGGTGGCGTGATGGGCAGCCGGGGCGACAAGGTCGTCGACCGCTGGTACAGCGATCGGCTCAAGCGCGAGGTCACGACCGTACGCTGGGGCTCGTTCGGCCAGCCCGTGATCGTATTTCCGACCGCGGGCGGCGACGCGATGGAGATCGAGCGCTGGCAGATGATCGACGTGCTCGGGCCGCTGCTCGACGCCGGTAAGATCAAGGTCTACTCGTGCGACAGCGTGGCGGGCCAGGCCCTGGTCCAGCGCGAGGGGTCGCCCGGCCACCAGATGTGGCTGCAGAACCAGTTCCATCACTTCATTCGCCACGAGGTCATCCCGGCCATCCGGGCCGACTGCAAGTCCCCCGACATGGAGGTCTGGACAGCCGGGGCGTCCTTTGGCGCATTTCACGCCGTGGCGGTCGCCTGCCGGTTCCCCGACGTGATTTCGCGCTGCCTGGGCCTCAGCGGAAGCTACGACCTGCGCCGGTTCTTCGACGCCAGAGAGTTCTCCGACGACTTCTACGTGTCGTCCCCCCTGCATTTCGTGCCCCATCTCGGGGGTAAGCACCTCGAAGTTTTACAGCGCCGCTACATCCAGCTGACCTCCGGGGAGGGCCGGGCTGAGGCAATTTGGGAGTCCTGGGCCATGGCCAACGTGCTGGGGCGAAAGGCCATCCCTAACCGAGTCGACTCGTGGGGGCCAGAGTGGCCACATGACTGGTTGACTTGGCGCCGGATGTTGCCGCAAATCCTCGGCGAGTGGACGAAGGGCGCATGACGACGAGGCAGCACAAAGAAGTCGACGGCAGGCTCGATGGCGAACGCCAGCGGGAGTTCATGTCCGCTATCCTCGATGACGTCCGCGCGCTCGAGCACATGCTCGAGAACGGACTCTTCGAATCGGGTGTTCGCCGGATCGGCGCCGAGCAGGAGATGTTCCTGATCGACGAGTCCTGGCGCCCCGCGCGCGGCGTGCTCCAGGTGCTCGAGCGACTGCGCGGCGACAAGCACTACACGACCGAGCTCGGCCAGTTCCAGCTCGAGGTCAACTGCGATCCGCAGATGCTGTCGGGGGACGGCATCGGGCTCATGCACGACCAGCTCGACCTGCTCGTCGAGAAGGCGCGGCGTGCCGCGGGCGAGATCGGCATGAACGTGGTGCTCATGGGCATCCTGCCGACGATGCAGAAGAACGACCTCGGCCTGGACAGCATGGTGCCGAGCGCGCGCTACATGCAGCTCAACAAGATCGTGACGTCGCTCCGCGGCGGCAAGTTCGAGGTGGCGATCAAGGGCCTCGACGAGCTGATCCTCGACCACGACTCCGTGATGGTCGAGGCGTGCAACTCGAGCTTCCAGGTCCACCTCCAGGTCGGGCCCGACGAGTTCGCGCGCATGTACAACCTGTCGCAGGTGCTCGCCGGTCCGCTCATGGCGGTGTCGACGAACTCTCCGATCGTGTTCAACCGCCGGCTCTGGGCCGAGACGCGCATCGCGCTGTTCCGCCAGGCCGTCGACACGCGCAATCCCAAGACGATGCTGCGCGAGACCGAGGCGCGCGTCAGCTTCGGCACGCGCTGGGTCCGCAAGTCCATCGTCGAGATCTTCAAGGAGGACATCGCGCGGTTCCGCGCGCTCGTCGGTACCGAGCTCGACGAAGCACCGATGGCGGTGCTCGCGCGCGGTCAGCTCCCCGAGCTCAAGGCACTGCGCCTGCACAACGGAACGATCTATCGCTGGAACCGTCCGTGCTTCGGTGTCACCGACGGCAAGGCACACCTGCGCATCGAGAACCGCCTGATGCCCGCCGGCCCCAGCACGATCGACGAGGTCGCGAACGCGGCGTTCTGGTGCGGCATGATGATCGAGATCGGCGCGCGCGAGCACGACATCACGCGCCGCATCGACTTCGACCAGGCCGCGGCGAACTTCTACACGGCCGCACGTGAGGGCATCGGCTCGCACTTCACCTGGCTCGACGGCGACGAAGTCAGCGCGCGCGAGCTCGTGCTCGAGCGGCTCTTGCCACTGGCCCAGGCTGGCCTCCACCGCCAGGGCATCAACCCCGAGCACATCTCGAAGTACCTCGGCGTCGTCGAGAACCGCGTTCGCACCGCCCGCACCGGAGCGCGCTGGCAGCTGTCGTCGTGGAACTCGCTGCGCGACCGCGCGACTTTATCCGAGCGCGCGACGGCGCTCGTCGCCGCGACGGTCCAGCGCCAGCTCACCGGTCGCCCCGTGGCAGAGTGGGAGCGAGCCCGCCTCGACGAGGCGAAGGTCACCCCGAAAAAGTACCAACGCGTCGAGCACTACATGACCTCCGACCTGTTCACCGTGCACGCTGACGATGCTGTCGAGATGGTTGCGAACCTCATGATCTGGGAGCGCATCCGCCACGTTCCCGTCGAGGATCACGATCACAAGCTCGTCGGCGTACTCACGCACCGCGCGGTGCTGCGGTTCATCATGAACGGTGGCTCGCCGCGCCGCACCCCCGTCTCCGAGATCATGAAGAAGGACGTCTCGACGGTGACGCCCGAGACCCCGACCATCGAGGCACTGCGCATGATGCGCCGGCTCGGCGTGGGCTGCCTACCGGTGCTGCAGAACGAGCGACTCGTCGGCATCATCACCGAGGAGGACTTCATGGAGATCGCCTCGAAGATGCTCGAGAATCAGCTCGCCACCGACGGCGCCGCGGCCGAGGCGGCGCTCGCGAAGCACCCCAAGACGCCGGACGCGAAGGCCGCGAAGACCGAAGCGAAGATCGAAGCCAAGGTCGACGCGAAGGTCGAAAAGAAGCTCGAGCCCGACGATGTCAAAGCAGCTCACGTCGACGTCGTGATCGGATAGATCGCGCGGTAGAGGCCGAGCA